>JANWLB010000042.1 GCA_025451095.1 Alphaproteobacteria bacterium | reverse complement strand
CTCTGGAAGACGCGTTCAAGCGCTTTAAGGATCTGGCTGACAAAAAGAAGAGCGTCTTCGACGAGGATATCATCGCCCTGGTTGACGACGAGACAGGCCGCAGCGGCGAGCGTTTTAGCTTCGTCTCGTTGCAGGTGCAGGCGGGCTCGCGCGGGCCCCAGGTCGCCGAGCTGGAAATGAGCATTGACGGCGTTGTCAAAAAGACCCGCACCGAAGGAAACGGGCCAGTGGATGCCATTTTCCTGGCAATCCGGGACCTTTTCCCCCATCCGGATGTTGTTCTCATGTTATACCAGGTCCATGCCGTCACGGGCGGCACCGACGCCCAGGCGGGCGTGACCGTGAAGCTGGCCGAGGACGGCCATACCGCCTTTGGCCAGGGCGCAGACGCTGACACGCTGGTTGCTTCGGCCCGCGCCTATATCCACGCTTTGAACAAGCTGGTATCCCTGCGCTCTCGCCGGAAACCCGGGGATAAATTTTCTGATGACGGAAAGAATGCGCGCAGCGCTACACCCTAGACAGAGGAAAAGGAAGAGAAAATGAGCATTAAAGCCGGAGACAAAATACCATCCGTAACCTTAAGCCGCCTGGGCGCCGATGGCATGGAGCAGATCGATATCGCCGCCTATCTCAAGGGCAAGCGCGCCGTGATCTTCGCGGTGCCGGGCGCTTTTACTCCAACCTGTGCACAGAAACACCTGCCCTCCTATATCAAGAATGCCGACAGCATTAAGGCCAAGGGCATTGACGAGATCATCTGCATCGCCGTGAACGATCCCTTTGTCATGAAACATTGGGGCGAGTCCGCCGGCGCACAGGGCAAGGTCACGATGATGCCAGACGGTAACGCCGATTTCACGAAGGCCGTGGGACTGACTTTGGATGTCACCGGCAAGGGCCTGGGCATCCGGTCGCAGCGTTACGCAATGATCGTGAATGACGGTAAGGTCGAAAGCCTGGAAGTCGAGCCGGCTGCGGGCGATATGACCGTCAGCAGCGGCGACGCCTGCCTGAAGGCTCTCTGATTCCCGCGATATAGCTCCTGCGATCAGGAAATCGCGCCCCGGCCTGAAAGACGGCACGGGCGCAGGTGCGTTATGTCCCGGAGAGGCGGCTGACGGCGGCATCCTGGCTTTCGTAGCCTTCCCCGCCATCATCGTAATCGCCCTGTTCGCGCTGCACGCGCTCAATACTCCGCGCCAGAATATCCAGATCGAGGAAATGGTCCGCCTGGCGGCGCAGCTCATCCGCTACCATGGGCGGGGCAGATTTCACGGTACTCACCACCGTCACCCGTACACCCTTACGCTGCACCGCCTCGAGCAGCCGTCGAAAATCACCGTCACCGGAAAACAGGACGATGTGATCGACATTATCGGCCATCTCCATCATGTCGATGGCCAGCTCTATATCCATATTTCCCTTGATCTTGCGACGGCCCTGGTTGTCCACGAATTCCTTCGTCGGCTTGGTGACCATCGTATAACCGTTATAGTCCAGCCAGTCGACCAGCGGACGCAGCGGCGAGTATTCCTGATCGTCAACCAGGGCTGTGTAGTAGAAAGCGCGCACCAGCCGTCCCTGCGCCGCCGCCCAGTTCAGAAGCCGCCGGTAATCAATATCGAACTCCAGTGCCTTGGCCGCCGCATAGAGATTGGAACCATCGATAAAAAGCGCCAGCTTCTCTTCCTGATAAAACGGGATAGGGGTTGAACGAACATCTTTACTCATATTAGCTGCTTTCCTGATATTCCATTGATTTTTATAAATAAAATCGGATTTTTGCATTATAAAGCTGCGGACTACCCTTTATCATATTAGCTCATACGAATATAAGGGCGCCCCTCCTTTTTCAACATTAAAATTCAGATTTTTTCCAATCGAACCAGCGCCACACCAACAGTCGTGCCGTCCTTTTGATCCCCTTGTTGATTCCCGTGGACACGACCGCTCTGATCCCTATGAAAAATTTTGCCGTAACTCTCTGAATATTCTTGCTTTCCCTCACGGCAGAACCTATAAAACACGGGTTATTGGCTGCATTCAGACAGGAAGCGTTCACACATGGCCCGGGTTACCGTTGAAGACTGCGTAGAGAAAATCTCCAATCGTTTTGAGCTGGTGATGCTGGCCGCCCAGCGCGCCCGCAAAATCGGCTCCGGCGCCGCCGTGCTCGTCGAGCGCGACAACGACAAGAACCCGGTCGTCTCCTTGCGCGAAATCGCCGACAGCCGTATTTCCCCCGAAGACCTGAAAGAAGAACTGGTCAAGAGCAACCAGCGCGTCCTTGAAATAGACGACAGCGCGGATGTTATCGATTCCATCGACGGCGAGGCCGAATGGAACGCCATTGCCGCCCAGCGCGCCGCACAGGGCATGGAAGAATTTGCCAATATCAACGACGACGAGGAAGAAGACGAACTCGAAGGCGAGTCCTCGCTCGACGAGCTGGCCGGCGGTTCGGCCCCTGAAGAACCCGCCTGAAAAAAGCGCCCTCCGGCGCCTTCATGAGTTAAAACCGGCCCTGCGGCCGGTTTTTTTATGTCCGTTTTTCCCATAGACTTATTACAATAGAAACCCATCTCTGTTATAAATCATATATGTTCACGCAGGCTGACCTCATAAAGCAGATTAAATCCTATAATCCGGAGATCAACCCCGATGCTCTGGCGGCGGCGTGCGCCTATGCCCAGAAGATGCATGACGGACAGACCCGCGCCTCGGGCGAGCCTTACTACACTCACCCGATCGAGGTCGCGGGCATACTGGCCGACATGCGGATGGATCCGGCCACTATCATAACGGCCATCCTTCACGACACGCTGGAAGATACGCCTGCCACCTATGACGAACTCAAAACCAGATTCGGCGAGGAAGTGGCCGGACTGGTTAATGGTGTCAGCAAGCTCACGCGGATAGAAAGTCAGACGGTGGAGGGCAAGCAGGCGGAAAACTTTCGCAAGCTGGTTCTGGCCATGTCGGAAGATATTCGCGTCCTTCTGGTCAAGCTGGCAGACCGCCTGCACAATATGCGCACACTTTATCACATCGCTAACGAAGACAAGCGGCGGCGTATCGCGCGCGAAACACTGGAAATATACGCACCGCTGGCGGAGCGTATCGGCCTGCACCAGATCAAGGAAGAGCTTGAAGACCTGGTGTTCAGCCATATCAACCCGGAAGGCCGCGAAAGCATCACAAACCGCCTTTCCTTCCTGCGGCAGGAGGGCTCCGGCATTGTCAAAAACATCATTCGCGAACTGAAAACCCTGCTCAAGAAATCCGATATTGAGGCGGATGTCACCGGCCGGGAAAAAACCCGCTACTCCATCTGGCGCAAGATGCAGCGCAAAAATGTGGCGTTCGAGCAGCTTTCCGACATCATGGCGTTTCGCGTCATCGTCAGCGATGTCGAGCAGTGCTATCACGCGCTGGGCGTTATCCACAGCCACTACCCCACCGTTCCCGGGCGATTCAAGGATTACATCTCGACGCCAAAACCGAACGGCTACCGCTCGATCCACACGACCGTTATCGGGCCGGCAAACCACCGTATCGAGATCCAGATCCGCACGCGGGAAATGGAGGAGGAGGCCGATCTGGGCGTCGCCGCGCACTGGACCTACAAGATTGCTGAAGGCAAAGGCAAGAAAAGCGCCCTGAAGAAAGACTTGCGCGAGTATCGCTGGCTGCGCGAGCTTCTGGACATTATCGAGCATGAACAAAAACCCGAGGAGTTTCTTGAAAACACCAAGCTGGAGCTTTTCCAGGACCAGGTTTACGTGTTTTCGCCCAAGGGCGATCTGGTCGAACTTCCGAGTAACGCAACACCGATCGACTTCGCCTACGCCATCCACTCCGATCTGGGTGACAAATGCGTGGGCGCCAAGATCAACGGCCGCATCGCGCCTTTGAACACGAAGCTGGTCAACGGCGATTCCGTGGAGGTCATCACGGCCAAAAACCAGAACCCCTCCCCGACCTGGGAGCGTTTCGTGGTTACCGGCAAGGCGCGGTCCCACATCCGGCGCTATATACGGCAGCAGCAGCGCGGTGAGTACATTACTCTCGGCCGCGCCATGCTGCAGAAAATCTACCAGCAGGAAGGGTATGAATTCGCGGAAAAAGGCGTGCAGAACGTTATCAGCCAGTTCCGCGCCGAAGATGCCGAAGATATATACGCCGGCATCGGTTCGGGCAATGTCGTGGCACGGGAGGTTTTCCGCGCGATATTTCCGGCGCACAAGACCGCTACGGTCAAAAAACCCACCGACGCCGACGCCGAACAGGCTGTCATCGCCAAAAAAAGCGAGACCGGCGGCGGGGCGCTGCCCATCAAGGGCCTTATCCCGGGAATGGCCGTACATTTTGCGCGCTGCTGTCACCCCCTGCCCGGCGACCGCATTGTCGGTATTGTTACCACAGGCAAGGGCGTCACCATCCACACGATCGACTGCGATACACTTGAGAACTTTTCCGACACGCCGGAACGCTGGCTTGATGTATCATGGGGCGATGGACCCGACGCACCCGAGGCGCATGTCGCCCGGATCGACGTCGTTATCTCCAATGAACCGGGGGCGCTTGGCACGCTGTCGACCGTCATTGGCAAGAACGGCGGCAACATCACGAACCTGAAAATTACCAGCCGCTCCTTCGATTTCTGGGATATGACGATCGATGTCTATGTCAGCGACACGAAACACCTGAGCAATATTATCGCGGCACTGCGCGCAACACCGCAGATCGCTTCTGTTGATCGCGCCCGCGGGCGCTGAAAGATTTCAGGATTCAATCAGACAATCGGATTTGAGCTGGTGGCGGAACCATGTAACCTGTCGCTTGGCGTAATTGCGCGTTTCCTTCTTGGCCTGTTCCACCGCCTCCGCCTGCTCCATATCTCCGCGGACATAGGCCTGCAACGGCCGGAAGCCCAGCGCCTTGGTCACGGGTACATCGCCGGGAACGCTGCCCGCCCTGATCTGACGGTCGAATGATTCCACCTCTGCCAGAGCGCCCTTCGCCATCATATCGTCAAAGCGCCTATCACAACGTGCATAGAGCTTGACGCGTTCGGGCATGACCAGAATGACCTCGAATGTCAGGTGCGCGGGCGGCCCCTGCAGCGGCAATGATTGCCAGAACGCCAGGCTTTTTCCCGTCGCGGCCAGAACCTCCCACGCCCGGATCAGGCGCTGCGTGTCGTTAGGGTCAAGACGGGCCGCCATATCAGGATCCTGCGCGGCAAGCGCCGCATGAAAGGCGGGATTGCCCATTTCTTTTTGGACAGCCGCGATCTCGGCGCGGACCTCGGCCGAAACTTCGGGCACGGGCGAAAGGCCCTGCATAAGGGCCCTGATGTAAAAACCGGTGCCGCCGACAACAATGGGCAGAGCGCCGGCACTATGCGCTTTTTCAATCTCCTGCAGCGCCCGTTCGCGCCATATCTGCGCTGAACAGACATTCCTGGGCGGGATGGCAGCATAAAGAACCTGCAGCACCGCCGCGCGGTCCTGTTCCGACGGCTGGGCTGTCAGGATAGGGAGAGCATCATATAGCTGCATTGAGTCGGCATTGATGATAATACCGCCACGTTCCTTGGCCAGGCTCAGCGCCCGTGCCGACTTACCGCCTGCAGTCGGACCGGCAACGACAAGGACGGACGCCGCCGTCACTTTTTCAGACGCAATGCGACGAACCGGACATCGCCTTCCCGGCTTACCAGAAGCAAGATGGAGTTACGGCTGTCTTTTTGCGCCTTGTCGATAAGCATGGCAACATCTTTGGGCGCGGAAACCGGCTGCTGATTAACCTCGACGATCACGTCACCGGGTATCAGGCCTTTTTCAGCGGCCTCTAAAGCCGGCGTAACCTCGCTGACCAGAACACCTTCGACATCAGAGGGGATATGATACTGGTCATGATCCTGGGCCGTAATGGCGCGCACCGTCATGCCGACACTTCCGACCAGCAGACCCTCGCCTTTCTTGGATCCCTCGCCGCCGCCCTTCTCGCCCTCACCCTCGACAAGACCTTCTTTTTCAGCTTTTTCCAGCTCTCCCACCTCGACGGCGGTCGTGCGTTCCTTGCCGTCGCGCCAGTAAGTCAGCTTGGCCTTGTTGCCAATCGGCGTCTCCGCGACGACGCGGGGCAGCTGGCGCATTTCATTGATCGGCTTGTCCTCAAAGGCAAGGATAATATCACCCGCCTGCAGGCCCGCCTTTTCGGCGGGGCCGGTCGGCGTCACACTGGAAATGAGCGCGCCGCGCGCCTTACCCAGCCCAAGACTTTCGGCAATCTCTTCTGTCACCAGCTGGATTCGTACGCCCAGCCAGCCGCGCCGGGTACGGCCGAAATCGATCAGCTGCTTGATCGCCGGCTTGACCAGATTGGCAGGCATGGCAAAACCGATTCCCACCGATCCGCCCGAGGGCGAGAATATCGCCGTGTTGATGCCGATGACCTCTCCGTTCAGGTTGAACATGGGGCCGCCGGAGTTGCCGCGGTTGATTGAGGCGTCCGTCTGAATGAAGTCGTCATAGGGGCCGGCGTTAATATCGCGCTGCTGAGCAGACACAATACCCGCTGTCACTGTGCCGCCGAGGCCGAACGGGTTGCCGATGGCCAGAACCCAGTCGCCGACACGCATCTGATCGCTATCCCCGAACTGCACCGCGCTCAGCTTCTTATCGGTTTTGACCTTGAGCACCGCCAGATCCATTTTATCGTCGCGGCCGACGACTTCAGCCGGAACCGTGGAATCGTCATGGAATGTCACACGGACTTCTTCGGCATCCTTCACAACATGGTTGTTAGTGACGATATATCCTTTGTCGGCGTCGATAATGAAACCAGAGCCCAGAGATGACAGCGGCACCATCGGCATCTGGCCGCCATTCTGATCCATGAATTCCTGGAAAAAATCCTCGAAGGGAGACCCAGGCGGGAAATGCGGCATGTCGGGAAAATCTTCAGGCGTCATAACTTTTTGCGTCGAGGAAATATTCACGACCGACGGCAGGAGCTTTTCCGCAAGGTTCGCGAAGGTCGGCGTGCCAGAACCGGGCAAGGGGCCGGCCGCGTATGCCGGAAGCGCGCAAATGGCGCCCAGACCGCCGGCAAGGAACACCAGAAACATCACATTGAAAATAACACGACGCATGGAAACACCTTCTGTACTTCAGGAGACCGGTTTTAAAATATAGCCGCAAGGTATCACTTGCCAGCGGACGGTCAACCGGCTTGCCTTGGCGGCTACCAGACCCATTCCGGTACGGCGCGAAAGGCTGCATACAACAGCAATACTAATAACGTTTTACGGCAAAATTGTGCCCGGCGCGCATCTATTATGGCTCTTTTCAGGCGCCACGATCCGGCTTTTTATTGACATATGTATGCCGCGTACAGTAAAGCTGGAGCCGAAATATCAATAAAAAAACCGTTTAATTGGGCCCTCATGCAGGACATCACAGACGCCGATTTTGAAGATCAGGTTCTGAAGCAGGACGGCCCCGTACTTGTCGATTTCTGGGCGCCCTGGTGCCCGCCCTGCCTTGCCCTGCAGCCTATACTGGAAGAACTGGCGCCGCTGCGCCCCGATGTCCGCATCGTCAAAGTCAATGTCGAGGACTGTCCGCAGGTTGCCAGCCTTTTGGGCATAAAGGGAATCCCTATGCTCGTCCTGTTCCGCCAGGGACGCATCGCTGACCAGGCCAGAGGCGTCTGGCCCCGGGACACGTTATCCATGTGGCTTGACGCCGCCCTGACAAGAACCCCCGAGATGTGGAAGACACCGGAAGAATTCGCCGCAGCGGAGCTGGCGACGGACCGGGCGCTGGAAAAAACCCTTGTTCAAAGCATGGAGCAGGCAGAGGCGGTGCAGGAAAAAATACTGCGCGGCCTTTCCCTGTTTTTCAACACAGCCGCGCTGGCCGGGGGCATCCTCCTCAGCCTTACCAGCGTTTCCGCCGCGGCAGCGCCCCTGGGCCTGACCTGCGCCGCCCTCTCCGCCTTCGGCATCTATAAAGGCCCGGAGCGAAACGCCCCCAAATTCACGCTGGAGGAAATGGGCCGTCTTCACGAGACAGCAGACGGCCGCCAGCGCCTGCGGCAAACCTACTTTCTGGCCGCACAGCGCATGGGCTGGAGCACAATAACCGCCGCCACGGGCGTTTCACTGTTCAATGCCGTGTCCCTGGCCACATCCACGCCCGCCGCCGCCGCCGTCGGCATACTCGCAGGCATAAACGCCCTGGCAGGCACCTGCGACCTTGTGCTCAATGGCTTTGCCCTGGCCGGGCTGATCCTGGCGCAAAAAGGCAGCGGCGATGGAAATGGAAACGATCAAAGCCAGGGCCCGCGGCCCGTCTAGCTATTACTGTCCGCCTTTGAAATACTTCAGAAACTCACTGTCCGGCGAGAGGATCAGGCGTGTATCCGGTGTGGCCATCGTATTGCGGTAAGCCTCCAGTGAGCGCAGGAAGCTGTAAAACTCCTTGTCCTGTCCGAAGGCGGCGGCGTAGACACGCACCGCCTCCTTGTCACCATCGCCGCGCACAAGCTGTGCGTCGCGCTCGGCCTCCGCCAGAATGACGGAGCGTTCCTTCTCCGCCGTCGAACGGATCTGCAGCGCGCGCTCCTCGCCCTTGGAGCGGGTTTCCGTTGCGCGCTCGGTCAGCTCGGAGATCATGCGGCGCACGGTAGATAACCGCAACTCCGGCGTCAGGTCAGCACGAACAATGCGGATATCGACGATTTCGATACCCAATTCGTCGTCGCTGATTTTCTTGTTCACACGGCTGCGAATGTCCTGCATGACGGCAGCGCGGCTTGTGGAAAGAAGCTCCAGCAGCGTGGTTTTACCCAGCACCGTGCGCGTGGCATCGTTCATGATACTTTCAATCCGCTGGTCGGCGGCCTCAATCGTGCGCAGGCTTTTCATGAATCTCAGGGCGTCGGTGATGCGATAGCGGGCGAAGGCATCGACGATTATGGGCTCGCCGCTGCTCAGGCTGCGATCCTGGCTGTCCAGATCGGCTTCAACGTTTTCGGCAGCAATCGGACTATACCGGTCGCTGGCAATAACCATCTGCGCGGGGGGAGGATCAACAGAAAGGATCCGGCGGTCAAAGCGGCGCACTTCCTGCACGACCGGGAGCTTGAAATGAAGCCCCGGTCCCTTGATCTTGCCCATGGGCTGGCCCAGCTGCAGCACGAGCGCCTGCTCCCTCTGATCCACGGTGAATACCGACATCATGGCCGTAAGAGCCGCTATCATCACGATTAGGAGGAGTACTGCCTGGTTGAATTTCATGACGTCATCCTTGTCTCTAGCGTGCAGGCAGAGTGCCGGTATCCGCCGACCCCGCCCCCAGCGGCACCACAGACGATTTTACGGCGGCGGGGGCCGGTTTCAAATCGCCAAGCGGCAAATAGGGGAGAACGCCCCCGGACGTGGCGCCCTTTTCATCGATGATAATCTTCTGCGCGACTTTCAATACATCTTCCATTGTTTCGATATAAAGACGCGTTTTAGTCACTTCGGGACCGGTCAGGTAAGCCTCATATATCGCGCGGAAACGGCCGGTATCGCCCGTCGCGCGCGCGATCGCGGTCTGCTTGTAGGCGGCAGCCTCCTGCTTCATCTGGATGGCGCGGCCGCGCGCCTTGGGCAGTATGTCCTCACGATAGGCGCTGGCGCGGTTCTGAACATCGAAAGCGTCCTGCTTGGCTGACTGCACATCCTGAAAAGCGTCCTGGACGTCAGGATGGACTTCGGCTTCCTGAATCAGGACCTGTGATATGTTGATGCCAGCCTTATAGCTGTCGAGATTCTGGATCATGATATCGCGGGCACGGTGTGCCACATCGTCCCGTGCCTTAGTGATAATATCAAACATCGGGGTCTGGCCAACGGCTTCGCGAATCGCGCTCTCCGCCACTTTTTTGATCGTGTTCTCGGGATCGCGGATATTAAACAGATAGTCTTCGGCCGACTTGATGTTCCAGAGCACAACGACGTCAAGATTGACGATATTGGCGTCGGAAGTAAGCATCAGGCTTTCTTCCGGGATATCCTGCTTCTGCAACGCGGCGGCGCGGCCATAACGATCGACGAAACCGATCTCCATCCGGCGGACTTCCGACACATTAAGCTTGGTCAGGCTTTCCACCGGCCAGGGCAGGCGATAACCCAAACCGGCTTCGGACTTGGTTCCTGTCCACGAACCGAAGCGCTGGATAACGCCGTATTCGCCGGGAACAATAATATAAAGCCCACTGGCCAGCCAGAGCGCGGCCCCGGCCAGAAGTCCCAGCACCAGCATGCGCCCGCTGCGGAAACCGCCCGGCATAACCTGGCGCAGATTATCCTTGGCGCGGCGAAGCATCTCATCAAGATCCGGTGGTGGCTCTCCTCCGCCTCCACCGCTGCCACCCCACGGATTGCGGCCGCCCGGCCCGCGGGCGCCCTTCCTGTCTTTATCATCAGGCTGATTCTGCCAGGGCATGGTCTCTTAATTTCCTTGCTTTATATTGTGTCAAACCGATACATAACAATATCCGTTTTGTCACGGAAGGCAACCGCTAACGCCCGGGGAGGGCATTATGTCTGCTGCGTCCGAAAAAGATGTTCTGAGCGCCCTGCGCGCCGTGCGCGACCCGCTCCGGCAGGCCGACATCGTCAGCCTGGATATGATCCGCGGCCTGCAGATCAGCAATGGTCACGTTCTTTTTTCCCTTGAGGTCGATCCGGCGCGCGGACCGGCCCTGGAACCCTTGCGTCAGGAAGCCGAGCGTGTCGTCACCTCCATCAAGGGGGTGAAGAAAGCCACCGTTGTCCTGACCGCCGAAAAAAGAGCACAGGCGCATGACCCCCATGGGATGGAAAAAAATCCGCCGCTCGCCCTGCCCGTGAAAAAAATTAT
>JANWLB010000041.1 GCA_025451095.1 Alphaproteobacteria bacterium | reverse complement strand
GGTGTCAGCCGGCGCTGCGGGTTTTTCATCGCCAGCAGCAGGCTCGGTATCCGACAGCGCCTTGGCCATGTCTTCGGCTGTCAGCGTATCCGCCAGCGCAGCCGGTGCCTGCTCGGTGAAAAAACTCCGGCCGAAGCCACCATCATCCCTTTGCGGCTCCGCACGGGCGGGCAGCAGGGTCAGGGCGGTCGCGGCGGCCAAGATCATAAGTCCTGAAAACAGCTTCATATTGTCTCCTTTAAAACGTGTTCTGGATGGTGCGGCCAGCATGCTCTATATCCTCGCCGGCGCCGTTAAGGGTATTGCTGCACCCGGCGACCGTCAGGACGGCCAGCATCAGGGCGATCAGAGCGGTTGTTTTCTTCATGGGCGAAACTCCTGCTAAGAAACCAAATTAAGAAGATCAAAAACTTCGCGGCTATTATTACCAGAATCAACCCGAAAACGAAAGGTTTTTCGGTTCCCCTTCCCAAAACCCCAAAAAAATCTTGACATAACGGGAAGCTATTCTGTTAACTGCTGGAATTCATAGAAAATGCGTAAAAAAGCAGGACAAACAGGGACAAAGCAGATATGAGCGCCGATCCAAGCAGCACCCCCGAGCGAACCAAGCGAATTCTGGGCACAGCGTTTCTAGTGGCGGCCACCTGGCTGGGCGCTTCGATGCTGTCCGAGTCCGTGAGCGCCCCCCCGCCCTTGCCCAAGGACGTCCCCTATAGCGACTTTGTCAAACGCACGGAAGCCAAGGAGATCACCACGATCACACAGGGCTTTAATGGCGCCCTGTACGGCAAGAGCCTGAGCGGCAACTTCAAAACCTATGTGCCGCCGGAGGAAAATGCCTATGGCCGCCTCAAGGACACCGGCGTTGTCTTCGCCACGGAAAAACCGGCGGAGCCCAACCCCTGGCTGGGCCTGCTTTTAAACTTCGCGCCGCTTCTTCTTTTCGGGGGCCTGTGGTTTTTCATGATGCGGCGCATGGGAGGTGGCGCAGCCGGCGGCGCACTTGCGCTGGGCAAATCAAAGGCCAAGCAGCAGACCAGTACTGTTACTCTCGCCGATGTCGCCGGGGCGGAAGAAGCCAAGGAAGATCTGGCGGAAATTGTCAGCTTTCTGAAAGCCCCGGACAAGTACACCGCGCTGGGCGGAAGAAGTCCCAAAGGCACCTTGCTGGTAGGCCCGGCAGGTACGGGGAAAACGCTGCTGGCGCGCGCCGTCGCCGGCGAAGCCGAAGTGCCGTTTTTCAGCCTGTCGGGCTCGGAATTCGTCGAGATGTTCGTGGGTGTGGGCGCGTCGCGCGTGCGCGATCTTTTCACACAGGCCAAAAAGAAAGCGCCCTGCATCATTTTCATTGATGAGATTGACGCCGTCGGGCGGCAGCGCGGCGCCGGCCTGGGCGGAGGACATGACGAGCGCGAACAGACGCTGAACCAGCTTCTGGTCGAGATGGATGGATTTGAGCCCGCCAGCGGCGTAGTCGTTCTTGCCTGCACGAACCGTCCCGACGTCCTGGATCCGGCCCTGCTGCGCGCCGGGCGCTTTGACCGCCGTATCGTCGTCGGCCTGCCCGACATCGACGGCCGGGAAAAAATCCTGCGTATCCACACCCGGAAGCTGAAACTGGAGCCGGGGCTGGATTTAAGACTTGTCGCCCGCGGTACGCCGGGATTCTGCGGCGCGGACCTGGAGAATCTGGCGAATGAGGCGGCGCTCAAGGCGGCGCGACGTGGTGGCACCTTCATAACGGCGCAGGATTTTGATCTGGCGCGTGACAAAATCTTGATGGGTGAAGAGCGCAAGATCAATGCCATGTCGGAAACGGAAAAAAGGATGACGGCCTGTCATGAATCCGGGCACGCCCTGGTCGCGCATTATACTGCGCCGCTTTCAGACCCGATCCATAAAGCCACCATCCTGCCGCGCGGTATGGCGCTGGGCATGGTTCAACAGCTGCCCGAGCGGGATGCCGTTTCCCATTCCCGTGCCCACCTGAAAGCCCGTCTGGCCGTGATGATGGGCGGGCGCGCCGCTGAAGTTCTCTGTTACGGCGAGGACGGCGCGACGACGGGCCCCTCCAATGACATTGAGAAGGCAACTGAAATTGCGCGTCGCATGGTGACCGAATGGGGCATGTCCGAACTGGGCCCGGTTCGTTTCGAAGGCAAGGAGCAGGAGGTGTTTTTAGGGCGTTCTGTCTCCCAGACGAGCCATCTGTCCGAAGAGACGGCACGCAAGATCGACGATGCGGTGGTCGCCTTGCTGAATGAGGCGGTCGAGACCGCCACCCAGCTTATAGAAGGGCATAAACAGCGCTTTGATGTTCTGGCCGACACCCTTTATGAACGCGAGACACTGTCGGGTGCGGATATCGGGAATATCCTCGACGAACGGGGGGCGCTCCCGGCGCCCGCTCCTCGTATTACGGGGCCCGTATAGAGGACGCCTCCTTTACTGAGCGCTTCCTCTTGCCCCCTCTGGACAAGCCCGGCGCCGTCACGCAAGACTTAGCTCATGTGGCTGTCGGCTCCCGAATATATCGACCATATGAACCGCCTGGGGCTGTTTTCGGCCTCAGCCCCCTTGCCTGAGCTCAATACCGCCGTCTGGCAGGCCTACCTCCAGCTTTACAGGCAGCATGTCGGCCCGCCGGAGAAGATTGAGATACTGGCAACGGCGCAGGGGCTCGGTGTCTACCGCGACCCTCTGAACGATTCGCCCGCCTGCGGCTGGGCCCTGCTGGGGCCCATTTCTCACCCCCAGATCCCTTTCAGCGCCGCGGCGCTGATCGAGCAGGCCCCGGCGCTGGCCGCCCTGCTGGAAAAAGAAGGGCTGGCGGCGACAGGCGTGGTGACGGAAACCTTTGCCTTTGCCGGTGACGCAGGTCCGGCCGAAGAAAACCATTTCACCTGGATCAACAGCCCGCAGGCGCGGCTGCATGAATCATTCGACACGTACGCCGCGTCACTGGCTGGCAAACGGCGCAAACAGATGCGCCGGCTGTATCGCGAATACGCGGAAGATGGCGCCTTCACCTTCGTTCTCTCCGACGCGGCCCCCGATGAAAAGGAGACGGCCTTCATTCTTGAGAACACCGAAGCGCGCTGGAAAGAGGATTCGGGTTATGCTCTGGTCCAGATGCTCTGGCCGCTGGCCGTCTCCCGCGTTATGCCGGACAGGGCCCGCTACATCAGAGTTTTTCATAATGATAATTTGCTGTTTATCAATGCCTACATCGTCCGCGCCGGGACGATTATCTCCCAAGCTACTTGTAAGAATGAGGCTTTTTCGTTCAGCGGCCTTGGCACCCTGATTGACTTCAAAGCCATTGAGACTCTGGCAAATCAAAAAGAAATATTCGTGCTCGACCCCACCTGCCGCACGGGAATCGACGACCCGGAGGATATCGGGATCGCCAAGCGGGAAGTGATTAACGGCGATTTCAGGCGTCCGGTTTTTTTCATGGGCGCCAGAGCCTTGGGCTTTCTTTCGCACGTACAGCCAGCAGCCCTTTACGATCTGGCGGCAGGCTGGCAACCGTTGGAAACGCCCGTCATTCTGGGCAAAACCGTCTAGGTTTTCTGTGTATTATGGAATCTACGGCGTTTGTTTTCCGTCCCCGGGGGTCCTATATTTTGGCCATGGCCACCCGGATCAACAGACGCGCCCCGCGCCTTCAGAAACTTATCTCAGCCGCTGTGCCGCAGGGATTCACGCCCTTCGTCGCCCGCCGCAACGACCTTGATGACATCGAGGAATTCAGTCACGAGGTTTTCGCCGACAACCCGACCGAGCGCAAATATATCCGCCACCTTCTGAGCGATGGCCATGCCGTGATCTTCGGCCTTAAAAAGGGCGAGGAGATCGCCGCCTGCTGTACGCTTGAGATGAACGTACGGCAGGGGAGGATTTATATCGTCGAGATCGCCGTTCATGCTAACCACCGCGGCCGTGGCCTGGGACAATGGACGATGAAGCGCATCGAGGCGCTGGCCAATTCCTACGACTACCGCCGTATCACCAGCCACGTGACGCCGGGCAACCGCATGTCCCTGTCCCTGCACCGCCGCTTCGGTATGAGGCCGCAGCGACTCGTACGCCGTTATTTCCATGACGGGCATGACGCATATTACATGCAAATGGATATTCAGGCTGCGTCCTGAGTGCCGCTTTCAGGCACCGTTCTCAGACGGTGCTGTAATCGCTGATCAGCACTTCGCGTTTGCCGACATGATTGGCCGGGCTGACAATGCCCTGCTTCTCCATGTCCTCAATAATCCGCGCCGCGCGGTTATAGCCGATCTGCAAATGCCGCTGGATGAAGGAGGTGGAGGCCTTGCGTTCGCGCGCCACCAGCGCCACCGCCCGGTCGTACAGGTCATCGCCCCCCTGACCACTGCCTTCGCCATCACCGCTGAACAGGGCTGCCATCACCTCACTGTCACCGCCGAAGCCGCCTTCGGTAATGCTCTCAATGTAAGAGGGCTCCCCCTGATTTTTCATGAAATTGACGACGTTTTCGACATCCTCGTCAGAAACGAATGGGCCGTGTACGCGTGTAATACGCCCCCCGGCCGCCATGTAAAGCATGTCGCCCATGCCCAGAAGCTGCTCCGCCCCGCCTTCATTCAGGATGGTACGGGAGTCGACCTTGGATGTGACCTGGAACGAAATCCGGGTTGGGAAATTGGCCTTGATCACGCCGGTGATGACATCGACGGAGGGTCTTTGCGTGGCCATGATCAGATGGATGCCGGCCGCCCGGGCCATCTGGGCCAGTCGCTGTACGGCATTTTCGACGTCCTTGCCCGCTACCAGCATCAGATCGGCAAATTCATCGACCACAACCACGATATAGGGCAGCTCGGTCATGTCCATCGGCTGTTCTTCGAACACTGGTTTGCCGGAATCGGGATCGAAGCCGGTCTGGACCTTGCGCATCAGGGTTTCGCCTTTTTTGCGAGCCTGGCGGAGGCGTTCGTTATAGCCCTCGATGTTGCGCACACCCAGCTTGGACATGGCGCGATAGCGGTCTTCCATCTCCTGCACCGTCCAGCGCAGGGCAACGACGGCCTTGCCGGGTTCTGTCACGACCGGGGATAGCAAATGCGGTATGTCGTCATAGACCGACAGTTCGAGCATTTTCGGGTCGATCATGATGAAGCGGCACTTTTCGGGCGGCAGATGATACAGCAGCGACAGAATCATCGTATTCACGGCCACGGACTTGCCCGAGCCGGTCGTGCCCGCCACCAGCAAGTGGGGCATGCGCGCCAGGTCCGCCACCACGGGGCGGCCGCCAATATCCTTGCCCAGAACCAGCGGCAGGGTAGCCTTGTTCTTCTGCACGTCCGACGCTTCCATCAGGGAGCGCATATAAACGGTCTGGCGGTGCCGGTTGGGCAGTTCAATGCCTATGACATTGCGGCCCGGTATAACGGCGCAGCGCACGGACACGGCCGCCATCGAGCGGGCAATATCGTCCGAAAGGCTGATGACGCGGGAGGTTTTGACGCCGGGGGCAGGCTCCAGCTCATAGAGCGTAACCACGGGGCCGGGATGGATGCTGACGATTTCCCCGTTCACGTTGAAATCATTCAGGACGCTGTGCAGCATTTCCGCGTTTTTGTGCAGGGCAGTTTCGTCCAGATCCTCGGCTTCGCCCTGGCCGGGGTCTTCCTGCAGTATATTGAGCGGTGGCAGCTCCCAGTCGCTGCCCTCCAGCGCGAAACTGGCCTGTTTGGCCGGCGCGGCGCGGCGGGAGGGTTTTTTCGGCGCAGCAACGACGGGCAGCGGATTTTTGCTGCGCGCGGTCAGCGGGGCGCGTGCAGCGCCGCTCTCCTCTTCCCCGTCCTCATCCTGGTCCTTTTCAGCATCATTGTTCTGTCCCGATAATGAGGGGGCACGGCGCAGTCCCGCAGCCCGGTCGCGGCTGATCGCGGGCCGGCGGCTGGCCGGGGTATAATCCGGGTCACCGTAATGCTGCAGCCAGGCGAAGAAGTTTTGTATGCCCGCATATGCAGCATAAGCCGCCTGCTTGATGACCTCGCGCCAGATAAAGGCGAAGAAAGCAACGATTTCTGCCCGCGTCACGGCGGCGGCATGGACCAGCCCCAGCAGGGCGGCGGCACCGGCAAAGAGCGCAATGCCGCGATGACCGCCGACAAAGGCGATCTGGCCCAGCCCGGCGGCCAGACGATCGAGCATCATGGCGCCACCAATACCGCCCAGATAGGGCTGCAGCAACCAGCCCTGCGCCGGAACCCGGGCCAGGGCAATGGCAGCCAGAAGCACGACCAGCAGAGCGGAAGCGCCGCGCAGAGCCATGCCGGTGACGGGGCGGCGGCGGATGATGCGCCCACCCCAGATCATGGCGATGAGGCCGGGAACGGCGCCCGCCAGCCCCAGCGCCTGTATCATCAGGTCGGCCAGATAGGCCCCGGGTGTGCCCAGCCAGTTGGAAACATGCCCAGACGAAGCCGTGCTGGCCGTGTTCCACGAAGGATCACCATGGTCATAGCTGGCCAGTGCCAGCAGATAGAGAAGCCCGCCGAACAGCACGGCGAATCCTGCCATATCGATAAAACGGCGCGCCAGAAACACCTGCCAGCTTTCGGGCAGGAAGGAGGGCGTGGATCTTTTGCGTTTACGGACAACTTTTGAGTAGCGGGTCATGACATAAGCCGGGCAAAGAAAGCGGACAGGGTATAAAAGAAGCAGGGAACAAGGAATCAGGGGCGGATCAGGACAGAAAAAGGGCGGCGCGAACAAAGGCGGCCGGAGTGCTTAATAATATTGAAATTGTACCGCCGTGGCGGGATAAAAACAAGCCTCGGCCTTCCCCGGAAAAGGGTCGGAAAATAAGAAGGAATCAGGTTTCGACCTGGCCGTGGGGGTCCTGTTCGACCAGTCCGGCAACCTGTTCAAAAACCGCGGCATTTTCATCCATCTGAATCTTGAGCGGGGCGTTTTGCTCACCGATCGTGCGGAAAAAAGAGGCGGCATCGCGCAACAACCGGGCTGCCAGCTGGGCATGGGTGATCATGAGGTCAGCGTCCTTTCGCTTTTTTGAGGGCGGGTTTCGCAGCCTTTTGCTGGTAACGGAACGGGTGCGCCTCATACGTACCCAGCACTTTAACCTCCGGCGCAAAGAAGGAAAGCTCCTCCAGCGCCAGTTTCAGGGCGCGGCTTTGCGGGTGGCCTTCCACCTCGGCATAGAACTGCGCGACCTTGAAAGTCGGATCGACGTAGCTTTCGAGCTTCGCCATGCTGATCCCGTTCGTGGCGAAGCCGCCCATCGCCTTGTACAAAGCGGCCGGAATGTTGCGCACACGGAAAACGAGACTGGTCAGCACCGGCACGCCGGCCCGGCTGGGCGGCACCCGATGCTCCCGTGCAAGCACGAGAAACCGCGTCGTGTTGTGATCTTCGTCCTGGATGTTCTTTTCAAGAATCTGGAGGCCGTATATTTTGGCCGCCAGCTCCGAGGCAATCGCGGCATGCGCCTTGTCGCCGCGGGCGGCGATATCGAGAGCGGCGCCCGCCGTGTCGCCATGAACATGGGCTTTCAGCTTGAGCCGGCGGATCGCCTTGCGGCATTGGGGTATGGCGTGCACATGGCTGTGCACATGCTTCAGGTCGCTTTTCTTCGCGCCGGGAACACCGAGCAGGGCATGGCGCACCGCCAGAAATTGTTCACCGATTATATACAGCCCACCGCCCGGAATCAGATGATGAACGTCCGCCACGCGTCCGGCCAGGCTGTTGTCGACCGGGATCATGGCCAGATCGGCGCGTTTTTCCCGCACGGCGCGAAAAGCATCCTCGAAGGCGGCGCAGGGCAGGGTTTCCCAGCCGGGATAGGCCATGCGGCAGGCCATATCCGAATAGGCGCCGGGGGCGCCCTGAAAGGCGATCTTTTTATGTTTTTTCGTCATGAAAACAGCATATCAGGTTTGCAATATCAATTTTTCTATATATAGGCGATCGAAGAATGCCTGTCGACAAAACAAAGTATAGTGTATTATTTTTGGGACACACGGATCTACCGCGTAACCCTCTTGTCCAGGTTCTGCTATGAATGGCTTTGAATTCAACAAACTCTTTGCGGCCCTTCTGGTCGCCGGCATTCTTGCCAGCTCTTCTGGATTCATCGCGCGGCACCTTGTACACGTCAATCTTGCCGAGGTTCATGGCGTTGAAGAATCCAGCGGTGCCGGCGGCGGCGAACCTGCAAAAGCAGCCCTGCCCGAACCTGTGCTGGAGCTGATTGCCGCCGCCGATTCCGCACAGGGACAAAAGCTCTTCAAGGCCTGCGCCACCTGTCACAACAGCGACAAGGGCGGCCCTGATGGTGTCGGCCCGCACTTGTGGAATATCATGACGCGCGGCAAAGCCGCGACGAGCTTCGCCTATTCCGACGCGATGTAGGGACATGCCGGCCAGAAATGGAGCTATCTCGATCTGAACAAGTTCCTGTGGAAACCAAAAAGCCTGGTTCCGGGTACCAAAATGACCTTCGTCGGCCTCAAAAAGCCTGAAGATCGTGCCGCCGTCATCGCCTATCTGAGGACGCTGGCTGACAGCCCGCCGGGCCTGCCCTCCGGGGCCGATATCGCTGCCGAGAAGGCCGAGCTGACACCGCCGGAAGCCGCCCCCGCCAAAGAAGGGGCGGATGGCGCGCCCGCGACGGCGCCTGACGCCGCAGAGGCCGCCAAAGCGGCCCCTGCGCACTAGACGGCGCTCCTGAATTTCACTATCCGGATTTTTTCTGTTCCCAGCCGCCCTTGTCGGTCTGCTGCCAGTACGTGACGTTGTAGCCCTTTTCCCTGTATGACTGCCAGCGGGCACGGGACTCTTTAAGCGCCGCTTCGTCGTGACCATCGAGCATTTCACAGCATAGCCTGAAATCGCCAACATGGCCGGCGGAAGCGCCGCCGGTGACGATCAGTGTATCCGCGCTGTTAGGATTTTCATCCGTGTGTGTCAGCCAGACCGGCTGGTCTTCCGCTGCGCCATCCTTCGCCGTACCGTGCGGAAGGAAGGATTCGGGATCGAACGTCCAGAGATATTCGTTCAGACGCTCGGCCTCTTTTTCATCGACTGTGCGAACGACCGCGCGGCGCCCCTGTTCCAGCACCTTGCCCAGAATTTCTGGCAGGGCACGATCCGGTGTCTTGGTGCGCAGATGATAAAAGCGGACTTCCGTCATGATCTTCTTTCTTTGTCCGGGGGCGGCGGATAGGCGTGCAGCGCGCCCTTCATGTCCTCGACAAAAACGTCTTCACCGCGCAGGTGAAGATGGGCCGGCCCTACCGGCACTTTGCCGTGGCCGCCGGGAATATCGAGCACATAGGCGGGCAGGCCCAGCCCCGACAAGCGCGTGCGCAGTTTTTTCACAAGATTTTGTCCCTCGGTCAGCGACAGGCGGAAATGACCGGTGCCGCGCGCCAGGTCGGGGTGGTGCAGGTAATACGGTTTCACGCGCAGGGCAACCAGACGTCTGAAAAGCTCCTCCAGCGCCTTCACGCTGTCATTCACGTTTTTAAGCAGCACACTTTGCGAAAGCAACACGCAGTCCGCGGCGCGCAGGCGGGCGAAGGCTTCCTCGGCCGCCGGGATGATCTCCTGCGCGTGATTGACATGAATGGCCACGTAAAGCGCCTTTCGCGTCTTCAGTGCGCCACACAGCGCCTTCGTGACGCGGCGCGGATCGGCCACGGGGATGCGTGTGTGAAGGCGCAGAACCTGGACGTGGTCAATGGATTCAAGCTCGCGCAACAAAGCGCCCAGCTTGCGCGGACTTAAGATCAGCGGATCGCCGCCTGTCAGGATGACTTCCCAGATATTCTTGTCGGCACGAATGTAATCCAGCGCCCGGGCCAGTTCGGCGGGCGTAAGGACTTTGCGCCCCGGCCCTACTTTTTCGCGGCGAAAGCAGAACCGGCAATAGACGGCGCAGACATTTACCGGCATCAGGAGCACGCGGTCAGGATGGCGGTGAACTATACCAGGAACGGGGCTGTATACGTCGTCGCCGATGGGGTCGGCGCGGTCTTCGGGCAGCACGACAAGCTCGGCCACGTCGGGAACGTATTGCCGGGCCACCGGATCGCCGGGCGTCCTGATAGCCTCTCTCACCTCAGGCGTTATGCTCACCGCATAGCGGGCCGCGACCTGTTTCAGGGCCGCGTCATTATCGGGCAGGATGTCCGTTTCGCGTTTTAAGGGCTTCATGGCCCCTATTCATAATGATCCGCGATCAGCCTGTCCAGCAGCCGCACACCAAAACCCGTGCCGGTGCGAGGGCATGTCGGTTTATCCGCCTTGGTCCAGGCCATGCCGGCAATGTCGAGATGCGCCCAGGGCTGGCCTTCGTTGATGAAATGCTGCAGGAAACCGGCACCAACACAAGACCCGGCACCCCGGTCCGCGCCCGCTATGTTCTTCAGGTCGGCGACATGGCTTTCGACATCCTTCATGAAGGATTTGCCCAACGGCATGCGCCAGAGCCGCTCGCCGCTTGCACGGTCGGCCTGTTCCAGATTCTTCCAGAGTGTTTCGTCGTTGGCGAAGGCCCCGGCATATTCATGCCCCAGCGCCACGACGATCGCGCCGGTCAGCGTGGCCAGATTGACGACAATTCGCGGCTTGAAGGCGCGCTGCACATGCGTGAGGGAATCGGCAAGAACCAGACGGCCTTCGGCGTCGGTATTCAGTACCTCGATTGTTTTGCCGGAAAGCGATCTGATGATATCGCCGGGCCGGTAGGCGCGGTCGGACGGCATGTTTTCGGCAAGCCCGACAATGCCGATAACGTCGGTCTTCGCCTTGCGCAGCGCCAGTGTTTTCATCAGGCCGACCACAGCAGCGGCGCCGCCCATGTCATGCTTCATGTCATCCATGCCGGCGGACGGCTTGATGCTGATACCACCGGTATCGAATGTCACGCCTTTGCCGACGAAAGCCAACGGCGCCTTCTTGCTTTTTTTGCCGCCGCGCCAGTGCATCACGACAACGCGGGGCGGGCGGGCGGAGCCCTGCCCCACTGCCAGATGCGCGCCAAAACCCATCTTCTCCATCTGCCGGTGATCGATGACCTGCACGCTGACGCCCAGTGGCGCCAGTTCGCGGCGGATGATACGGGCAAAGCTCTCGGGGTAAAGAATATTCGGCGGCTCATTCGCCAGATCCCGGGCCAGAAAGACGCCCCGCGCTGCCTTTTCCAGAGGGTCGAACACGGCGCGCGCCCGGGCGAGCGGACCGGTGATGACGGTCAGCGATTCAGGCCCTGCCGCGCCCTCTTTCCGGCGGCTCTTGTATTTTTCAAAACGATAGGAGCGCAGCAAAGCGCCCATTGCCAGATGCGCCGCCATCTCGGGGGTTGAGAGCTTGCCGCGCGCTTTTTCATCGTCTGCGAACAGGGCAGCGCGGGAAAAGCCGGATGCCGAAATCGCCGCATAGACGCGTCCGCCTGCCATTTCACAGGCCTGCGCGTCCAGCGCCGCGGGCGCATCCAGCCCGATCAGCACAAGGCGGGCTATTTTACTGTTTTTCGGCGCCGTGACGGTCATCATCTGTCCGGCCTTGCCGGTGAATTTTTTCTGGCTTTTGAGCTGGTGGCGGATGATGCCGCCCCAGGACAGGTCCAGCTTTTCGGCTGACGGCGTCAGCCGGTTGCCCGCGTACACAGCCGCGATGAGGGTATCGATGCCGGAAGGCAGCGTTTTCTGAAAGCCGATCTTCAAGGTCATAAAAGCACCTTTTTTCTGTCTTTATTAAGGATTTTCATTATCAGACCAAAACTATATATATGCTTAAATGAAACCAGGGGCCATAGGGCAGGAAAGATGATATGCGGGTTTTCGACCGTTATCTTTTTAAACACCTTTTCATAGCCACCGTTTTTACAGCGGTGGCGTTGGCCGTGGTCATTCTTCTGACCCAGTCCTTAAGATTTCTCGAGCTCGTCGTCGGCTCCGGCGCCTCCAGCGCCACCTTCTGGATTCTCGCCCTGCTGACCCTGCCCCGCTTTCTTGAGATTATCCTGCCCGTAGCGCTGACAGCGGCAACCTTGTTCGTTTATAACCGTATGACGGCCGACAGCGAGCTGGTCGTTATGCGCGCCTTCGGCGCCTCGCCCCTGCGCATGGCGCAGCCCGCGCTATACCTGTCGGGGCTCGTCGCCCTTATTCTGCTGGTCCTCACACTGTGGCTCGCGCCGGTCTCGCAGGCCAGCATGTACAATTTACGCCAGGTTGTGAAAGCACAATATTCATCCCTTCTGTTCAAGGAGGGGGTTTTCAGCCCGCTGCGCCCCGGGTTGACGGCCTTCATTCGCAACCGCATGCCGGACGGCGAATTGCGCGGGATTATGATTCACGACAGCCGCACCGAGACTCCGGTGACCATTATTGCACGGCGCGGAACACTCGTCTCCTCGGCACAGGGGCAGCAGATTCTGGTTTATGACGGATCGCGGCAGGACATCAACAAAAAGACCGGGGGGCTGAACCGGCTGGATTTCGACCGCTATACGATCGATATTCCCGAGAGCACCCCCCCGATCGAAAAACGCTGGCTGGAGCCCGATCAGAGAACGCTGTGGCAGCTTCTGAGGCCGGATCAGACAGACGCGAAGAACGAAAAAATCACCCGCGAGTTTATCATCGAGCTCAATCGCCGGGTGGTCAGCCCGCTTTTGGCGCCGGGCTATACGATCATCACGCTGGCCTTCCTGCTGTTGGGGCCGCTGGACCGGCGCGGCCAGGGGTGGCGCATTGTTTTCGCCATCACCGCCACAATTCTGGTTCAGGGGCTGTACCTGGCTTCTGTCGATGTGGCGCGTCATTCGCTGTGGGGATTGGGCCTTCTCAACGCCCTGGTCTTCCTGCCGCTGGTGCTGGGCCTGCTGTTCCTGGCCGAGATCATTCAGCGAAAAAAGGGCGGCAGTATATGAATTTTTCATCGACGCTGGGCCGCTATCTTTCCCGCACTTATATAACGAACCTCCTTTTCATGGTCGGCGTTCTGTGGGGACTGGTTTTTTTCTTTGACACGATCGAGCTTCTGCGTCGTGCCAGCAAAAGCGCGGATATGACCACCGGCCTGATTTTCAAAATGGCACTCTTCCACCTGCCCGACACCGGCCTCACCATTTTTCCTTTCTCCATCCTCTTTAGCGCACTTTTCACGTTCTGGCTTCTGACACGGCGGCATGAGCTGGTCGTTGTGCGTGCCGCCGGTTTTTCAGTGTGGCAGTTTCTGGCCCCCATCATTCTGGTGGCAGGAGCGGCCGGGATCTTCGTGGCCACGATCCTGAATCCCATCGGCGCGGCCTTTCTTGAGAAGTTTGAGGCACTGGAAAACGAGCATATTTCCTACCGCAAAAGCTTTGTTGCTCTGTTCGACGAAGGGCTTTGGCTGCGGCAGGTCCAGGATAACGGCTATGTCATTCTGCACGCCGGGGGCGTGAAAATGCCTGACTGGACGCTCCAGAACGTCAGCGTTTTCTATTTTACAAACGACGACAGTTTCAGGAAACGTGTCGACGCGTCATCGGCCACACTGCGCGACGGGGCCTGGTATTTTTCCAGCGCCGTAATCAACGAGCCGCACAGCGGCGCCCGCGCCGCGCCCGGAGAAATTCTGGCGACCGACCTGACGGTTGAGGAGATCGAGAAGCGTTTTACATCGCCCGGCACGCTGTCTTTCTGGCGGCTGCCGTCCTTTATTCGTACCATGGAGGCGACCGGGTTCGACGCCGCGCCCCTGAAAGTGCGATTCCAGGCGCTGCTGGCCCTGCCCGTGCTGTTCATTTCGATGGTTTTGCTGGCAGCGGCGGTCTCTTTGCGGCCGCCACGGCAAAAAGGCACGCTGGCTTTTGTCTTTGCGGGGGTTTTTATCGGCTTTCTGGTCTTTTTCGTCTCAAGTTTCCTGCAGGCGCTGGGATTTTCACATCAAATTCCCGTTTTTCTGTCGGCCTGGTCAGCGCCAGTGATTGCTCTGCTTCTGGGCGTGGCCGCCCTGCTTAGCTTTGAGGATGGTTAATTAAGAACTTCTTTTCCTTGATAATTCCGGTTGACCACGCTGCGGCAATGACGTCATTATTTGGGTAACGGTGCGGCTGCTTCGGCTCCCCGTTCTTCTGAAAACTGAGCAAAAGATTTGTTTGTTTATTTGTCCGGATTAACCAAGTAGTAACAGCAAGCTGATTTACTGGGACGGCAAGGGTGTTCTGGCTTTGAGAGGGATCTTCTATACTATGAAAAATAAGTTGTGGGGCCGCACTTTCGGCCAGTTTGTTTTCTGCTTTGCCATCATGTGCGCCGCCGGCACTCTTCTGACCGCCTGCTCGAGCGACCAGATCCAGAAAGCGGGCGATATCGATCAGGCTGAAACCATCCAGGATCCCATGGAAGGCTTTAACCGCGCAGTTTTCGGCTTTAACAACGCCATCGATCAAGCCTTGCTGGAGCCTGTAGCCCGCGGCTATCGCGCCCTGGTGCCTCAGCCGGCCCGTACCGGCGTCCGTAACGCCCTGCGCAACCTGCGCAGTCCCATCAACGTGGCCAACCAGGCCCTTCAGGGCGATATCGGTGGCGTCGGCCAGGATGTGGCCCGCTTTACCATTAACACTGTCATTGGCCTGGGCGGCCTTATCGACGTCGCCAAATCCATGGGCCTGCCCTACGAGCAGGAAGATTTTGGCCAGACGCTGGGCGTCTGGGGTGTCGATCACGGCGCCTATATGGTTCTGCCACTGGTCGGCCCCTCCTCTGTGCGGGATACAGCCGGCATGATGGTCGATACCTATGCCGACCCGCTCCGCATCTACCTGTACAATACTCATAATGAGGAGTGGTACTATGCCCGCGTGGCCATCACGGCGATCGACAAGCGGGAAGAGCTTCTGGATGCGCTGGATGACTTAAGGAAAAACTCCTTTGATTACTACGCCGCCGTGCGCAGCGCCTATTACCAGCAGCGTCAGTCGGCCGTGGAAGACCGTGATTCGGGTACGGGAAGCGCAACCATTGCCATTCCCGACTACGACAGCGGTCAATAAGCCGCTTGATTTAAAGCGGCGCTTGTATCTATATATCAACGCTTCGGCGCGGTTGCTTGTTAAGGCAGGGCCTTGGGCCAGCCAGTTAACAATCCCGCCGGCCCTTACCAGCTTACAACGATAACAGGTAAGGATGAGACCAGAGGTCGTATAAGGCGTACTAAAATGGGTGCAAAGACTCTTTCGGCAAAACAGATTCTGCTTGCTGCTCTGACGGCCTGCATGATGTTTTTTATGCAGGCTGCGGCTGCGCGGGCGGATGGGCCGATCTCGGCAACAGCCATGACGGCGCCTTACGCCCTTATGGTTGCGGCCGACAGCAAGGACAATGACCGCCTCGGTTCCGGGGCACAGAGCTTTGTCGACGGCATGGCCCGCAGGGCCCTCGACTTCCTGGCGAACAACTCGATGTCCCAAGACCAGAAAAAATCCGAATTCGGCCGCCTTTTGACTGACAATTTCGACATGGACACGATCGGCCGGTTCTCACTGGGCAGGTACTGGCGCTCCTCCACGCCGGAGCAGCGCCGCGAATATATCCGTCTTTTCCGCCGGATGGTTATAGCCGTCTATTCTGAGCGCTTTCAGGAATACAAGGGCCAGAAATTCGAAACGCGCAGCCACCGCCAGGACGGTGAGCGTGATACGATTGTGACCTCATTCATCATCCCTGATGAAGGCTCGGAGGTTCAGGTTGACTGGCGCGTACGATACAAGGATTCCCGGTACAAGATCATCGACGTCATCGTCGAGGGCGTCAGCATGTCGGTAACCCAGCGTTCCGATTTTGCCTCCGTCATCCAGCGGGGCGGTGGCGATATCCAGGTTCTGATTAACCACCTCAAGGAATCAGGTTAACGCCGGCGCCCTGGCCGCGAGGCCGCCTCGACCGCGCCTGCCATCCCTTTCATTAATGACTATTTGCTGCCGCGCATGGCCAGCGCCTGCAAGCCACCGCCAGCCTGTCCAATACCGCCGACGACAGACTGGGCGCCCACGAAAGTATTGCCGATGAGCTGACCCGCCGGATCCTGTATACGCGATTCAAAGGTCGGGACGGTTGCGCCCATCCAGCGCAGAATGTTGCTCGGTATCTGGTCGATCAGCTTGAACGACGCCATGGCCATCATGTAGACGGTAATGGCGTAGATGATCATGTAGAAAAATTCATCGATCTTGTCGCGGAAAAACTCGATGCTGCCTGTTTCGTTGGCTATGGGCGCGACGACGGCGAAATTTGGGTCAAGCGGCGTGCTGTCGTGTCCCGTCAGGTTACTGATAACCAGATACCAGATCGTATGCATGACGCGAACCTGCGCTGCCAGGATGGTGATGGAAGCAACCAGACCAAAAATGGTCAGGATCGGCCGGGTGAAAATTTCAAAAATCAGGTAGTAGCCGTTCATGCCGGCCGAGCCCGGTATACCCTCACCGTCGATCCTGATGTGGGCAAGCGCCCAGAGCGGGAGGCCGACCATCGCCTCGAACACCGCCTTGACCCAGGCACAGACGGCGAAGAAGAAGTAAACGAACGGCAGAAAAGGCACGACATAGCCCAGAATGAATCCCATCGCCAGGGCAATCAGCGCCACCTGGACCATAAAGCTGGCTGCGCCCATGCCCACCTTGGCGATGTCAGTCATGCCGGCAATATTCATGAGACCACCCAATATGCCGGTACCGAAGGAATAGCCAAGATTGGTAATGGCGCTTTCCACCAGAGAGCGGCCAACGCCAACAAGCTGCGCCAGTGGATGTGTATCGGTGTTGGTATAAAGGTTGATCAGGCCTTCGAGTCCAAAGAGCGCGGTGATCGTATCCGTGAAGGGATTGCCCTGCTGGCCCACGAACTGGTCCTGCCAGAAGCTTTGGGCATAATAGAGCGCCTCGGCTATATAAGCCTCGCTGGGTGTGCGGAATTCGACGGTCTTGTTGTTGGCCAGTTTGGGGCTGTACCGTTCCGGCCCGAAGATAAAGTTGTTGGCGGCCTTGCGCTGATCGCGGACATACTCCATGACATCCGGGTAAAGCGTGGGCGACGGAAGATTGAACGCGGAGGAAATCAAGCTTCCGTTCAACTCGGCCACCTTGTTGTACCAGGTGCCCGCGCCACCCCAGCCCAGGCGCGTGACGTCCTCCAGCCATTTATCGTCGGCGGCAGCCGCCGTGCGCGCATTCTGGATCGTATCGAGTATAAGCTGATCAAACCACTGTTTGGTGTCCTGCACGTAATCGGAATCAGGCGTCGGCGCCATAGGATCTTTTTGTGTCACCGGCAGGATTCGTTTGACGATGTTCTGCGCAAGTATATCGGTTGGCCCGTCGGTCCAGAGCTCGCTTATGATGTTGTAATAACCTTCCTGCATGGCGTAGGCGCCGTCGGAATCAAGATCCTTGGGCTGGATCACGACTTCGCCGCAGGTCGGCTTCACGAAGCCGCGGGTCTTGAGGTAGTACTCCTCAGAAAGCTCGCCGAAGCGGATGACAATGTCGCCGTTCTGGGAGTTTGCCAGTGCCTCGGTGAAAGAGCCCGGCAATTCCCAATATTGCTGTTCATAGACCTGATAGGCCTTGACGGACGGCTCCATGGTGACGGGATCCTCGACGCGGCCGTTGACCCAGGCTTCGGCATACATGCAGGTGCGCGCCACGAAAGCGAATTCGAGCATGGCGTTGAAACCGGGCGGGTTCGGGTTGACAACGATCGTGTCCGGCATACCCAGCGGCGTCGAGCCCGCATCAAGCATGATGGTATTAAAGACGATCCAGCCATTGGTGGCGAGGCTTGAGCCCCACTTGGCCACGCGCAGCGTGATCAGCTGCGCCCCGTTCATACCCCACAGCAGCGGTGCCAGAAGCGCAACCGCCAGCATCATGCGCACCGGCGCCCAGACCTTGTTAAAGCGGCGGCCGAAGGGTATTCCGGTCTGTGCCGTTTCAGCAACGGTCGTGACGACAAGGTACAGAAAAATAACCAGGCCGACGGCACAAATACCGACATTGTAAAAATTGAAAAACAGGTGAAGGCCTTCATGAAAGGGGGAAGGCCATCCCGCCTCGCCATTGACGCGCGAATTGAAAAGCCCCTGGAAACCGAACACACGGTCAAGCATAACGAACGCCACATCATCCGCCGGGAATTCGGTTACAAAGAATTGCGCGAAATACGGGCCCACAGATCCCGCAAGGGCGCCCTTGACTGAAATGGCCAGAAGGGCAAGCACAAACTGAAGCAGCAGCAAAAACAGGCCGAGGAGAAGCGTATAATATATGATGACCTGATCCAGATTTTCCCGGCTGAAGACAAGATTTTTACGCGCCTCGGCAAGAACGTTGCGTATGCCAAAACGACCGGCATTCGCGGGATTAAGATAAGGATGCTGCGGCGGCAGCAGCCGGACCGCGCCAAAAACGCCGGCGATCAGGGCCGAAAGGTGAATGAAACCGGAGGAAAAAAAATCCCACACCCGCGGGACAATACCGGGGAGCAGGGCATACTTCATGGCTTTTCCAAAGGTTAAGCTCATAGCCGCTCTTTAATCCGCCCCTGATGTGCTGCGGGCATCTCAGGGGACCTTGCCCATCAATTTGCCCAAAGCGGCACCGGTTTCCCCGGCCGCGCCCTGAGCGCCCCTCATGGCGCCGCCCAGCTGGCCGCCAACCTGGTTGGTGCCGATCAGCGTGTTACGGACCAGATTCTCGCCCGGATCGATGCTGTCCTGCGCGCCGAAGCTCTGGACGCTGGCGCCCATCCAACGCAGGATATTGTTAGGAATAAGGTCG
>JANWLB010000040.1 GCA_025451095.1 Alphaproteobacteria bacterium | reverse complement strand
ACTCGCGGATGTGAAACGAAGCTGCGCGGGCGTGGAGCGTAGTTGATTTTGCCTGATTTTCTTTGCATCCGGGGCCGATTGACGCTATAGACTGGCCGCGAAAGGATCATCATGGATACGCAACTGGAAAAGGCACCCCGCAGTTCCCGCAAGGCACGGCTCAGCGCGGCCCGGCTGGCGGCGGTTCAGGCTGTTTACCAGATGACCGCCAACGAGCAGGCGGCCGTGGATGTGATTCCCGAGTTCAAGCTGCGCCGCCTGGGTCAGCCGGTTGAGGGCGCTCCGATGGTTCTGCCGGATCATGAGCTCTTTGAAAGTATTGTCAGCGGCGTCGAGACGGCCCGGGCCGATCTTGAAGACCGCCTATTCCGGGATAAGGCGCCCCCCGCAGAGGCGCTGCTGAGGGCGCTGCTCCTGTGTGGCGCGTATGAACTCCTGATGCACCGCGAGACAGATGCGCCGATTATCATTTCCGACTACCTTCATGTCGCCCACGCCTTTTTCGATCAGGGAGAGGCGCGGCTGGTGAATGGAATCCTGGACCGGGTTAACCGCGATATACGAGGGCACGAAGAATCATGAAACAGCAAAGACGCACGATCCGTGACATTGCTGCTGCCAAGGGTAAGAAAGAGGCGATCATCTGCCTGACCGCCTATACGGCGCCGGTTGCCCGGCTGGCCGATCCGCACGCGGACCTGATCCTGGTCGGGGACAGCCTCGGGATGGTTCTTTACGGATTTCCCAGCACGCTGCCGGTGACGCTGGATATGATGATCCTTCATGGCCGGGCCGTTGTGAACGCTTCTGAAAAATCCCTGATCGTGGTGGACATGCCTTTCGGCAGCTATCAGGAAAGTCCGGCGCAGGCCTTTCACAACGCCGCGCGCATAATGGCTGAAACCGGATGCGCGGCTGTGAAACTCGAAGGTGGATCAGAGATGGCTGAAACCGTGTCATTTCTGGTTCAGCGCGGCGTGCCTGTCATCGGCCATATTGGCCTGCAGCCGCAATCGGTCCATAGTGCGGGCGGTTACCGCGTCGCCGGCCGCGATCAGCAGGAAGCCCGGAGTATCCTGGCTTCGGCGCAGGCCTTGGCCGAAGCAGGGGCCTTCGCGGTCGTACTTGAATGCATGGATGAAACGCTCGCCGGGAAAATCACGAAGCAGATTCACATTCCGACGATCGGCATCGGTGCCTCGGCCGGGTGTGACGGCCAGATTCTGGTCAGCGAGGATTTGCTCGGACTGACGCCGGCGCCCCGCCCCAAATTCGTGAAGAACTATGCTGACCTGAGCTCTGTGATCGACAAGGCTCTGGGCGATTATGCCCGTGAGGTCAGGGAGAGAATCTTCCCCGGTACGCAAAATATTTATATGTCGCCCGACCGGAAGATCCGGGCCGTCGAGTAGGATCTTCAGGTATCCGCTCAACCATATGATTTATAAGGCATATTTGCTATGCCGCCTTCCCGAATTCATAAAATTTTAAATGAATGTCATTCAAATCTCTTTAAAAGCTAAGACGATTTTAATTTGCACATTCTAATATAAAAGTAGGGTTCACAGAGTTGGTCGGCAGGGTTTTCTGCTTATGCGTATTTTTATCTTTGGATTGGTGGCGCTTCTGATATTGGGTGCTGGCGGGGCCGGCGCTTATTTCTATTTTATGAATCCTGCCAATGCGGCCATCGGGCCGGAAGACGAAAAAGAGAAGGCCGCAAAGGCCAACGAACATGCTGAAAGCGCAGCTGATCACAAATTCGTGAATCTTGATCCGCTCATTCTTCCCATCATTGATGAAGACGGAATCAGCCAGGTGGTCAGCATCGGCGTGGTGATCGAAGTTACGGATGAGGAAAAGGAGAAGCTGGTCCAGAAGCTCAGCCCGCGCCTGAAGGACGCTTATATACAGGAGATGTATGGTGTTCTGAACAAACATGCGGCGCTTGCGGGCGGCGTGGTTCAGGTAGGTATGGTCAAAGATCGCCTGCATAAAATCAGTGACCGCGTGCTGGGCGAGGACACGGTATCCGACGTCCTGCTTCAGGTGGTGCAGCAGCGTTCCATGTGAAACACCTGAACGGTGCCCGAATAAGACAAAGCCCGCTTTCGCGGGCTTTTCATCAATAGGGTGTCTTTATAGATCAGGCGCCAATCGGCCTGGCTTTCAGATCGGGAGCGCCTGGTCCGCCGGTGCAGGTATAGCCCCGGGGTTGATAGACCAGTGTCACCGCAGGTCCGTTCGCCGCGATAAGGCTTTCGCCCTTCCGGCAGTCATAATATTTCGGTCCCGTAAAAAGGGTTAAATAGGAAAGCAAGGCGGCGACGCCCAGGCCGCCGCTGGCCCACAGGAAATTTTTTTTCATATCCGTCATTTATATTCTCTTATATTCTCTGGCATCGTTAAAGACAGCCGCATATTTATATACATAACATTGGAAGATGTCAAATTCCGTACATTAATGTAGGGGGGTGGGGCGGCTCTGGACATCATGTAAATAATTGTGCATTTTCAATGGTCTTAAAATGCTCCTACCGATTCAAACAGTAACAACTTCAGAGGACGACAATGATTGATGTTTACCTGATGGTCCTGTGCAGCGGTGTTCTGGCCCTTATTTATGGTCAGCTGGCTGCCCGCAGGATTATGGCGCTCAGCGCCGGAACCGAACGCATGCAGGAAATTGCGGCCGCTATTCAGGAAGGCGCTGCCGCTTACCTGAACCGGCAATATACGACGATCGCCATGGTCGGCGCGGTGGTTGCCATCGCGCTGTTCTTGTTTCTGGGCTGGCACGTCGCTGTCGGTTTCGTGATCGGCGCCGTCCTCTCGTCCATTGCCGGCTATGTCGGCATGAATGTTTCCGTCCGCGCCAACGTCAGAACGGCACAGGCGGCAACCGAAAGCCTCGAAAAGGCGCTCGATGTTTCCTTTAAATCAGGCGCGGTGACCGGGATGCTGGTGGTCGGCCTGGGCCTTATGGGTGTCGGCATGTACAGCTGGCTGCTGCAAAGCCGCGGCCTCGATCTGCGTCAGGTGCTCGAAGGACTTGTTGGTCTCGGGTTCGGCGCATCGCTGATTTCCATCTTCGCCCGTCTGGGCGGCGGTATCTTCACCAAGGGCGCTGATGTTGGCGCCGATCTGGTGGGCAAGGTCGAAGCGGGAATTCCCGAAGACGATCCGCGTAATCCGGCCGTGATCGCCGACAACGTCGGTGACAATGTCGGCGACTGCGCCGGCATGGCCGCCGACCTGTTCGAGACCTACGCTGTGACGATTGTCGCCACCATGCTGATCGCCTATAGCGTCTTCGCGCCGGCTGCGCGCGAGATCATGATGATGCTGCCCCTGATTATCGGGTCTCTTTGCATCATCGCCTCGATCTGCGGCACGTTCTTTGTCCGTCTGCGCGCCGGCTCTCAGGATATCATGGGTGCCCTGTACCGGGGCCTGGCCTATAGCGGTCTGTTCTCCGCTATCCTGATTGCCATGATGCTGGCGAACCTGAACGTCTATTTCCCGATCCCGCTGGCAGGCGGCGGCGCGATCAACGGCGTGAAGCTGTTCTGGTGCGTGCTGACGGGTCTGGCGGTAACAGGCCTTCTGGTCTGGATCACCGAATACTACACCAGCACCAAGCACCGTCCGGTCCGCACCGTGGCCAAGGCCTCGGAAACGGGCCACGGCACGAACGTGATTCAGGGGCTTGCGGTTTCGATGGAAGCCACGGCGCTGCCTGTTCTCGTGATCTGCGGCGGCATCTACTTCGCCTTTTCGCAGGCAGGCCTGTACGGCATCGCCATTGCGGCGACGACGATGCTCTCTCTCGCGGGTATGATCGTGGCGCTCGACGCTTACGGACCGGTGACGGACAATGCCGGCGGTATTGCCGAGATGGCCAAGCTGCCCAAAAAAGTGCGTACGACGACGGACGCTCTGGACGCTGTCGGCAATACGACCAAAGCAGTCACCAAGGGCTACGCCATTGGTTCCGCCGGTCTGGCGGCGCTGGTGCTCTTTGCCGCCTACACTGAGGAGATCGCGCATTATATGCCGCAGTTCAAGGACATCACGTTCCCGCTGCAGGATCCGTATGTCGTGATCGGCCTGTTCGTCGGCGGTCTGCTGCCGTATTTGTTCGGCGCCATGTCGATGACGGCGGTCGGGCGCGCGGCGGCCAGCGTGGTGATCGAGGTACGCCGTCAGTTCGCCGAGATCAAGGGAATCATGGAAGGCAAGGCCAGGCCGGAATACGGCAAGGCAGTTGACCTCCTGACCCGCGCAGCGATCAAGGAAATGATTGTGCCTTCATTGCTTCCGGTCGTAGCGCCGGTGGCCCTGTTCGTCCTGGTCTGGCAGGTGAGCGGCAGTCTGCTGCCCGCGTTCCAGGCTCTGGGCGCCATGCTCCTGGGCACAATCGTGACCGGCCTGTTCGTCGCCATCTCGATGACGTCGGGCGGCGGCGCGTGGGACAACGCCAAGAAGTTCATTGAGGAAGGCAACTACGGCGGCAAGGGCAGCGAAGCTCACAAGGCCGCTGTAACCGGTGATACGGTCGGCGATCCCTACAAGGATACGGCCGGCCCGGCGGTCAACCCGCTGATCAAGATCACCAACATTGTGGCGATCCTGCTGGTCGCCATTGTGGCCCGCCTGATCGGCGGCTGATCCGCGCCTCCTTTTGACACCGAATGCAAAAGGCCCCGTTTTCCGGGGCTTTTTTATGATTTCGACTAATTTGTGAACCAGGTAAATCCGGCCGCGGGTCGGTCAGGTTGCGGATCAGGCCAGACCTCCTCCACCCGCAAGGTCCACACTTCGGAAGATTCGTTGCAAATCAGTAATGAAGCTTCTTGTCGGATAGTTGCGGTGACAAGGTCTCTGGCTTCCGATTCATGGATAGCATCCACAATGCGGGTGGCAAAAAATCCGCCGGGTGTTTTGATTGTGCGCCGACGAAGCCAACCCTTTTTGATTTTTAGATAGCATCCTTCGCCGATAACCCGGACGGCATAGCGCATCTGTCTAGTTGCCGCCGCCGGGATCGCCGCCACCCTGGCCCATGCTGTCTTTGTTGAATCGTCCCATATTGCCCAGAAGCTGCTGCAGGAAGGTGATCTCGTGTCCCGAGGTGGCGGTTTTGTCGCGGACATAGGGAATGTCCATGCGCTTGTTGTCGACGTCCTGAATGGTCGAGAGCAGGCCCTGATCGTTGAAGGTAACAACCACAACGCGCTCTTTCTCAACCTTTGGGTCAAGGATGCCCTTTTTCTGCGTCTGCTGGCCGATGTAATACCAGACATTGTCGTTGAAGGGGGCTTTGGTGGTGGGGGAGCCCAGTTTACGCAGGACGTCGGACTGGGTGTCCACACCAGGCTTGATGTCGGTCATCTGGTAGTCCTGCAGCATGTTGCCGTGGACCGCCTCGGTTGGGGTACAGGCGGCAGCGCCGAGCGCCGCCACGATAAGGCAGGTCAGAAGTATAAATTTTTTCATGGTTTCAGACGCAAAGCGTGATATATCCCTTCGGAATCTTTCTATACCGCTATTGAGGGCGTCAGATCAACATGAATAAAGGCTTTGTTGCCGAGATATTCAGCGTGCCGCTGGCTGCCTTGCGCCGCCGCCGTGCCGACCGCCGTGCTGCCGAAAGCCTCTACGCCGCCGCCATGGATCAGGCGCGCCAGCCCGTTTTTTATGCCAGCTGGGGTGTGCCGGATACGCCGGCCGGCCGCCTGGAAATGCTCCTTTTGCACGTCTTTCTGATCTGGAACAGGATCGAGGATCAGGCGGGTCATGACAGACGGCTGGGCCAGTTTCTTTTTGATTCTACTTTCAGAAATCTGGATATAAGCTTGAGAAACATGGGAATTGGTGATTTAAGTGTTCCGCGTCACGTCAAGCGCGCCATGAAGGCATTCAAGGGTCGGGCGCTGGCTTATCGTGCTGCCCTCGCGGCGGATGATCAGGGTGCCCTGACGGCGACTTTAAGGCGTAATGTTTATGGCGCGGACAGCCCGGCAGCGGATGCGGGCGCACCCGCCCTGGCGGGTTATACGGCCGCCTGTGCTATCTCTCTTTCTGCCCAGTCCGGCGATAGGATCCGGCAGGGTTATGTTGTGTTTGGGGACCATGAAAATGACACAGAAAAACAAAACCGCGCTGACACCCGAATGGTCGCGTAAGGTTGAGGCTGCGACCGTCGAGGATACGCCTCTTTCTTTGCGCATTGAAGCCACGGCGCAGGAGCGTAAGGACGTAGCCCGTCGCCTAAAAGTTTCTGAAATCAGTCAGTTAAATGCTGATATTACTCTAAAGCGTGAGGAAGGCAGCCACATCATTCACGTGGAAGGCACACTGCAGGCGGAGGTTGTTCAGCCCTGCGTTGTGACCCTTGAGCCGGTCGTCAGCCTCATTCAGGAGCCGGTCGAAAGCTGGTACAGCGACGAGGAACAGATCGTTTCCCTGACCCGGGTGCGGCGGGAAAAAGTCGGTAAAATGGTCGATTCCGAGATGGAAATCATGGACGAAAAGGATGACCCCGATCCTGTAGTCGAGGGCCATATCGATGTGGGTGAGCTGGTGACCCAGTTCCTGTCCCTGGCCATTAACCCCTATCCCCAGGCGGAAGGCGCGGTTTATACGGAAACGAGTATCCCGACCGAGCCCCCAAAACGGGCTAACCCCTTTGCCGGGCTGAAGGATTGGAAGGCGCGCCGCAGCCGGGGCAAAGAGGAAAAAAGCTGATTTTTCTTGCAGCCTGACCCGATTTCCTATATTTACCTCAACTCGTTCGATCAAAAATTAAGGATCAAGACCATGGCCGTACCCAAGAGGAAAACCTCTAAATCCAAGCGCAACATGCGCCGTTCGCATCATGCGCTCAAATCCTTTAACTGGGTCGAGGACTCCGCCTCCGGCGAACCCGTGCGCCGCCATCATGTCGATCTGAAGACCGGCATGTACAAAGGCCGTCAGGTTATCGCACAACGCGATTGACATTTTTCGCGTCCGTTGCGAGCCTCTAGATCAGTACTTTAAACTTCCGATTAATCCGCGCAGCACGGTTTCACTCGTTTATGGCACACACACAAACCATTGCTCTGGACGCCATGGGTGGCGATT
>JANWLB010000039.1 GCA_025451095.1 Alphaproteobacteria bacterium | reverse complement strand
GTTATCATGGATTTGGAAAAGACGACCATGGAGAGCGGCGCCCACCACATCTGCAGGATACCGGCTGCGGCAGCAAGTGCGCCCGTGAGCAGGAGAAGAGAGAGCAGGATGCGTCCGCGAATCATGGCTTGCCGACTTCGCGTTTCATAATGGTCAGGAACGCTTCGCGTTTGAAAAACAGGAGCTCGCGGCGTAGTTCGCGTTCCATCGCGACGACTTCCCAGCCGTCCGCGGCGTTCTTGTTCAGAAAATCGGAATAGCGAACCGGATCGACGCGGGAGCCGCCCAGAAATATGGAGCCCAGAAGGGGTTCGCGGTAAATCACCACTTTATATTCGTATTTTTGTGCCACATTGTATCCTTTCAGTTGTGCTATCATGGCAAAATTATTATTTTTGGCCAATCAAATAATAGGGGCAGGCCGTTGATATCATCATTTAAATCCGCCATGAGGCGGGACAACATCGACAACGCTACGCTTATGACGATCATTGTCGCGGCGCTGGGTTATTTTGTCGATATTTTCGACTTGCTGATGTTCGGCGTTGTGCGGGTGCAAAGCCTGAAAGATCTTGGCATCGCAGAAGGTGAGCTTCTCTCGGTCGGCATCGTGCTGATCAATTCCCAGATGGCGGGTCTGTTGCTGGGCGGCATTTTATGGGGTGTTCTGGGCGACCGGATGGGACGTAAATCGGTTCTGTTCGGCTCGATACTTCTGTATTCGATCGCGAATATAGCAAACGGTTTTGTTCACGGCATTCCTGCCTATGCGGCATGGCGTTTTATCGCGGGCATCGGTCTGGCCGGGGAGCTTGGGGCCGGCGTGACTCTGGCGTCCGAGCTGCTGCCGCAACGCTGGCGCGGCCTTGGCACGACTTTTATCTCTGTTGTCGGCGTTCTGGGCGCCGCTGCTGCCGTCACGGTAGCGGATGTGACCAGCTGGCGCACAGCCTATATTGTAGGCGGGCTGATGGGATTTTTACTTCTCCTTATGCGGGTCAATGTGCGTGAATCGGCGCTGTACAAGGATCTGATGAACAAATCTCATGACGTGATGCGCGGCAACATCTTACTGTTTTTCAGGCGTCCCGATCTTTTGTTTCGTATGTGTGCGGTCGTTCTGGTTGGGGCGCCCGTCTGGGGCACCATCGGCCTGTTCATCACCTTCACGCCGGAATTCGCCAAGGCTTTGGGCATGGAGGTTATTCCGACGGCGGGCCAGGCAATTTTCTTTTGTTATCTCGGCCTGACGGGGGGCGGGGCGCTCAGCGGTCTTGCCAGCCATTACATGAAAAGCCGCCGCAAATCGGTGGCCATGTCGCTGTTATTGCTCTCTGCTTTCATTGCCGTCTATATCAATATGCCCTATGGCAACTCGCTCACTCTTTATTATGCGGTTTGCGGATTGCTGGGCATTGCGCTGGGTTACTGGGCCATGTTCATACAGATCGGGGCGGAGCAGTTCGGTACGAATATTCGCGCGACGGCGGCCACCAGCGTGCCCAATTTCGTGCGCGGCCTGACCATACCCATCACGGCGAGCTTCCATGCGCTGATCCCTTTTCTGGGCGTCACGGAAAGCGGCGTGCTGATCATAACCCTGCTGATCGTGGTGGCCTTCGGCGCGTTGTTCAGCCTGAAGGAAACCTTCTACACCGACATGAATTACGTCGACCGGTAAGTATTATGCGGGCGCCGGGGCGGTTCCGGGTGCCGGGGCATGGCGCACCGCCGGCCAGTCTGTAACGCGGACGACGCCGTCCAGCCGGCGGAGTGCGTCTTCGGTTTCTGTCGTGGCGCTGGGACTCAGGGTGGCTATGACCGTGCGGCCGATTTCATCACGGGACGCGTCGATCTCGGGGAACAGGGCTCTTGCTTCGATGATGCCGCTGACTTCTTTAATTCGGGCCAGCATTTCAGTGCGGCCCTGGCTGGTTGTGCGGTCGTCCAGCTGTACGATCAAATGGCTAAAACTCATGGCTCGTCGCTCCTTTTTCCTGTTTTAAAAGGCGTATTTCACGTTCTCGACCCCGTCGAGGGCCTTGATCCTCTTTATTAGCTTTGCACCACCCTGGTTGTAACTGACAAGCAAAATATGCAAATCCCGGCCATCAAGAGCCCGGACATTGAATACATCGCTGATTTTTTTGATTTCCGCGGCCTTGGCGCGGCATTCGGCAACGCTGAAGGCGGCCTTCAGCGTCACCCGCAAGGCGGGCATGTGACTCATGGTTTCATCTCCCTGTTTAGTATTTTTAGTTTTTTTCTGTCTTTAATTTATGACAGTTTCTTTTTTAGCAGATCATTCAGCATGGCCGGGTTGGCCTTGCCGCCGGATTTCTTCATCACCTGTCCAACGAAAAAGCCAAACAGTTTGTCCTTTCCGCCTTTGTATTCAGCGACCTTATCCTGGTTTTCCGCCAGAACCTCGTCGACGATTTTTTCGATGGCACCTGTATCCGTAACCTGTTTGAGACCCTTTTCCTCAACGATCACGGAAGGGTCCTTGCCGGTTTCATACATAAGGGCAAAGACTTCCTTGGCGATTTTTCCGGAAATGGTGTTATCGGAAATGAGGCCGGTCAGATCGCCCAGCTGTTTCGCCGATACCGGAGATTCAGTGATGGCTTTTCCTTCCTTGTTCATAAGGCCGAGCAGTTCGTTCAGGATCCAGTTGGCGACCATCTTGGAATCGCGGCCTGCGGCGGCGGTTTCATAGAAGTCGGCGCGGCTGCGCTCCGCGATCAGAACACTGGCATCGTAGGAGGAGAGGCCGTAATCCTTCATAAAGCGATGCTTTTTGTCGTCGGGCAGCTCCGGCAGGGTCTGCTTTATGCTTTCGATCCATTTATTGTCGAGCTCCAGCGGCAGGAGATCGGGGTCGGGAAAATAGCGGTAATCGTGCGCCTCTTCCTTGGAGCGCATCGAGCGCGTCTCACCCTTGTTCGGGTCCCACAGGCGCGTTTCCTGGTTGATCTTGCCGCCGCCTTCGATGATTTCAATCTGACGGCGCGCCTCGTATTCAATCGCCATCTGCACGGCCTTGAGCGAGTTGACGTTCTTGATCTCGCAGCGCGTGCCCAGCTTGTCGCCAGGACGGCGTACAGACAGGTTGACGTCGGCGCGCATGGAGCCTTCCTCCATATTGCCGTTGCAGGTGCCCAGATATTGCAGGATCATGCGCAGCTTTGCCAGATAGGCTGTGGACTCATCCGGGCCGCGCAGGTCGGGCTCGGAAACGATTTCCATCAGGGCGCAGCCGGAGCGGTTGAGGTCGACGAAAGATTTGCTCGGGTGTTGATCGTGCAGGGATTTTCCCGCGTCCTGCTCAAGGTGCAGGCGCGTGATGCCTACAGTCTTGGATGTTCCGTCCGGCAGGTCGATCTCGACCGCGCCCTTGCCAACGATCGGGTGCAGATATTGTGAAATCTGGTAGCCTTGCGGCAAATCGGGATAAAAATAATTTTTGCGCTCAAAAACAGAGCGGTGGTTGATCTGCGCCTTCAGGCCCAGACCTGTGCGCACGGCCTGTTCGACGCAATGGGCGTTCAGGGTAGGCAGCATGCCCGGCATGGCGGCATCGACAAGACTGACCTGACTGTTTGGCTCGGCTCCGAAGGCGGCTGATGCCCCCGAAAAAAGTTTTGATTTGGCAGTGATCTGGGCATGAATTTCCATGCCAATCACCATTTCCCACTCGCCTGTTTCGCCTTTCAGAAGGTCAGCCATGATACGCTCCGTTACTTATAGCCATAGATATTGACGCAATTTTTCTGCAGCCTGGCAATTTCGGTCTGGTATTCCGGGGATCTGAGAAGCCGGTCCACCGGACTGGGTGTTTTGGGGTTGCGATACAGCAATAAAGCCATCAGATCTCGTCCATATTTGTTCAGATAGACCGCGGCGCCGTCGGCCATGCAGTGGCAGGTCGCCTCATAGGCATTCTGGGTCTTGAAGAAATGACGATACCGGCCGCCGATGCAGAATGTGTATTCTTTTTGCTTCATAGGGTAGCCAAGACAGGGCGCCATGACTTCGGTGGCAAGTTTGATCTGATCGACGCGGCCGCCCTGGCCGGAGATCACGATATTCATTTCTTCCGCGCTCAGATTATCTCTCGCCTTTTCGGAAGTGCAGGAACAAAATTCTTTGCGTACGTCGAGCGGCAGGTCAGTATAGACGGTCTCAAGGCAGCGATCATAATACTGGACGGCAAGAGAGAGCATCTCCGTATCTGAAGGCGGTGGTGTGTCCTGCGCGCGCGCGAAGGATATTAGGAATCCGGATAAGATGGTGGCGGCCAGGACGGAGATTATAAGGGCAGCAATCATATAGGCCATGCGCCGTCTCATGGATTTCCGTTCAGGCAGGATACCAAATTGTCATAGGATGCTTTCTGGAAGGCCGGCGTGTCCATCACCGGGCTGACGGGATCGCTGATATTCTGGTTTTTCTTCAGCACTTCGGCCATCAGCTGGCGCCCGGCGCCGGTGAACCATGTGCCCGTCTTCGTGCCCATACAGTGACACAAGGCAGGCCGGCTGCCTTTAAGCTGCATCATGGATATCTTTTCATCCTTCAGGCAGCTGTCCTCGACCATGTCGCTGACCGGAAAGCTCATGCAGGGGGCATAGACATTGATCAGCATGAAATTGAGCTTGTCGCGCCCCGCCTGGTTGTTCTGTCCCATGACCTGCACGTCCTCGACGCTCATTTTTTCCGTCATTTGGGCAGAAGTGCAGGCACACAGGGCGGCTTGCGTTTCCGGCTTCATGCGCGGATCCGGCTTGCTCAGGCAGCTGTTGTAATAGGCATTGGCCATCTCTTTGCTGATCACGGTCTGCGTGTACGCCGGTGTCGGCGGAATCAGCAGGGTGATAAAGGCGGCCAGGGCGGTCAGGATCAGGATTTCACGTTTCATGCGGCATCCTTCATGGCGGGCATGGCGCTGAACTGTGCCGCTTCTTCAAGGGCGCGGCAGACATTAAAGACGGTCTGCTCGCCCCAGGCCTTGCCGATCACCTGCAGTCCAAGCGGCAGGCCCTCTGCCGACAGCCCGGCGGGCACGGCCATTCCGGGCAGGCCTGCCAGATTGACGGAGACGGTAAAGACGTCATTCAGGTACATCTTGATCGGGTCATCCTCGTTTTCTCCGATGGCGAAAGCCGCGGAGGGTGTGGCGGGCGTGAGAAGTGCGTCGCATTTCTTCCAGGCTTCCAGAAAGTCGTTCTGGATCAGGCGGCGGACCTTTTGTGCCTTGACGTAGTAGGCGTCGTAGTAGCCGGCGGAGAGGACATAGGTGCCGATCATGATCCGGCGCTTGACCTCGGCGCCGAAGCCTTCGGCCCGCGTCATTTCATACATGTCGCGCAAATTGCCTTCCTCAACGCGCAGACCATAGCGCACCCCGTCATAGCGGGCGAGATTGGACGACGCCTCGGCCGGCGCGATGATGTAATAGGTGGGCAGGGCGTATTTCGTGTGCGGCAGGCTGACATCGACGATCTGCGCGCCCGCCGCCTTCACCCAGTTGATTCCCTCCTGCCAGAGCTTTTCGATCTCGGACGGCATGCCGTCAAGGCGGTACTCTTTCGGTATGCCTATGCGCAGGCCCTTGATATCGCCCTTCAGGAGGCCATTCCAGTCGGGCACAGCCATGTCGGCGGAGGTGCTGTCTTTCGGGTCGAAGCCGGCACAGGACTTAAGCATGAGTGCGCAATCTTCAACCGAACGGCCAAAGACGCCCGCCTGGTCGAGCGAGGACGCGAAAGCGACGATGCCCCAGCGTGAACAACGGCCATAGGTCGGCTTGATACCGGAGATGCCGCAGAAGGACGCGGGTTGGCGGATGGAGCCGCCGGTGTCGGTTCCTGTGGCGCCCAGGCAGATGCGGGCGGCGACGGCGGCCGAAGAGCCGCCGGAAGAGCCGCCGGGAACGAGATCGGCATTGCTGTTCTGTTTGCGCTTCCAGGGGCTGATGACGTTGCCGAAGGCGCTGGTGGTGTTTGAGGAGCCCATTGCGAATTCATCGAGGCCGGTCTTGCCCAGCATTACTGCACCATGGCGGAACAGGTTGGCGGAGACGGTCGACTCGTAGGTCGGAATAAAATTGCCCAGGATTTTGCTGGAGGCGGTCGTCTTGACGCCGCGGGTGCAGAACAGGTCCTTGATCGCCAGCGGTGCGCCGTCCAGAAGTCCGGCCTTACCCTGTGCGCGCCGCTTGTCGGACTCTTCGGCCTGCTTCAGTGCCAGCTCCGGCGTTTCCGTGATGAAGGCATTAAGATGGCGCGCGGACTCAACGGCGCGGATATGGGCCTGCGTGATTTCCTTTGAAGAGAATTCCTTTTTCTTCAGGCCTGCGAGGGCCTCGGAAAGAGTCAGGTGGGTCAGCTTTGTCATTTTCGGGACCGCTTATTCAACAACTTTGGGAACAACGTAAAAACCTTCAAGGGTTTCCGGCCCGTTAGCCAGGACATCGGCTTGACAGCCGCCATCGGTAACCTCGTCGGGGCGCAGCCTTAAGGGGATGTCGATGCCGGTCAGGGGGACGACATTGTCGGTATTGACCTCGTTCAGCTGCTCAACGAACGTCATGATGTTGTTCATTTGCGGACCGAACTTGTCGAGTTCGGCCTCGGTCAGGCGCAGGCGAGCCAGGGCCGCCACTTTTCTGACAGTGTTTTTATCGAGTGACATGCTTGTAATTCCTTGTTTTCCAGCTTAAATCTCTACCAGCTATGATAGGTCATTTAAAGGAAATTCTGGGTTCAAAACCCTCTCCCGCACGCCTTCTGGGCCTGGATTTGGGAGAGAAGACTCTCGGGCTGGCTTTGTCTGACCCGATGCAGAGTATTGCAACACCGTTGCGCACCATTGAGCGCGTTAAATTCACGAAGGATATCGAGGCCTTAAAGCCTATTATTCACGACTATGAGGTCAGAGGATATGTGCTGGGTTATCCTGTGAATATGGATGGTACGGAAGGCGGCCGCTGTGAGGTCGTCCGTCACTTCGCGCAGGAAATGGAAAAGCACAAGGACATCTTTGGGGATAACCCTTGGATAGCCCTGTGGGATGAAAGATTATCCACAGCCTCTGTGGAAAGATTCCTGATAGACTCTGTGGATATGTCAAGAACAAAACGAAAACAGGCCGTCGACAAGCTCGCTGCCCAGCATATCCTTCAGGGCGCGCTGGATTTTATCAGTATGGCCGGATCGGGATTTTAGCCGCCCGAAGAAGGGAGAAGGCGAGGTACCGGCAAGCGGGCTTTTCTCTCTTCCGCCGGGATCAGTTTGTCCACCAGTCTTCTGTCCCCGTAGTTCAGAATCCAGTGGCTGATGGTATGCATCAGCGCGGCATTGCCGGCCTCGGACCAGTCATAAGTTTGAACGTTGGGGTCATCGCCCAGATAATGGGGGGTGAACATACCATCTTCGTTCCCAGGAAAATAATGATGAAGTAGTTCTTCATCTCCCTTGCCGGCTTTGATTCCGGCCTGTGCGAAGACTACACTCAGGGTGTTGCCTTTTAGAATCTGTTTTTTTTCATTTGCCGCGAAAACTTCCAATCTGGAGACAAGGCTAATGCAAGCGTGGTCGGTGGAGGCGTAGGGAATAAGTAACCCCGCTATACCGGCATCCATGTAATGCTTTTTCCAGTCCGTCTTTTTCTGGGCGATGACAAACCCCAGGTCCTGGAGCTGGGCGGTGAGGGCATCCACATAATCGTCGACGGCGACGCGGGTAATTTCAGCTTTGAAGATATCGGACGCTGCATGCTTCAGTTCGGTCATGGCTGTTTTCCCTATAAAATGAATTTATTTTCCGTATTTATATTGAGCGCCACGAAAAAAATCAAGTTTTTTGAGAGGTGCCTGTAACCTTCTCAAAATAAAAGGGATTAAATCAGCGGGCGGTGAGGCGCGGGGCCGGCAGGCGGCCTTTTCTTTGATCGAGCGGCACAAGCTTGTCGAATATTTGTTCATCGCCGTGATTGAGCATCCAGCGCGAGATGTCGCTCATGAGGGCTTCGTTTCCTGTGTCGGTCCAGCGGTATTCCTTGGGCTCGTCCAGGAACCGGGGATTAAATTTTTTATCTACCTCTCGGTCAAATAGATACTCGCAAGATCCCTCATAACATTGAATGCCATCTTTATTGATCGTGATGCTTAATCCAGAAGAAGTCATTGTATAGGGATAGCCGCTGATTGGCGTTGTACGGAACTCGCTCATGATGATAATCCGTGTGCCGGTGGCTGCTCCATCCATCACAAGAAGTCCTGAAGAACCTCGCTTGACAAAATCCTTGTACCAGTCGCCTCCATCATGAACACGGTTGAAGCCAAGAGACATCAATTCCACAGCCAGCGTCTGCGCGTAATCCAGAGCGGCGGCGGCCGTGATTTCGCAATCAAAAACATGCTTGGCGGCGCTGGTTAAATGCTTGCTCAAAGCGGTCATGTTGGCGTCCTTCCTTCCTGATTTCTCAGGTATTTAAGGGACTCTCTGTACATAATGCAACGTCATTTTCATTGACATATTTCTTATAAACAATTATGGTAATAAAAAACATATATAGGGAGGACCATCATGAAGAAAGATATGAAATATAACGCCGCCGGCCCCTTTATCGGTGTGGCGATTAATCCTGAAGGATATGTCCGGGGAAGCGATGCGCCTGAGGTATGTGCGCCGCATTTCATGAACGACTGGGCCGAGAACATCAAGAAAAAATATTCAGACAGACTGGATCTTTCTAATGTGAACGGACAATTCAGTTCAGCCAGCCAGAAAAGTCTTGTTTCCTATGCCCTGATTCATCTGGGGCCGGATGCCGTGGCGGAATGTATTCCGTCCTATGCCCGCCGTAAGGATTTTGTTGATTATGCCGCGAAGACGGATGTTTTTGGCGGCCTGAGGAGCGATGTCGTTCTTCCGATGATTGCGCATGTGGCGGAGCGGTCGCTTTCCCTGAATCATGAATCTCTGCAGGGCGCGCGCTTCTACCGGGCTCCCGCTCTCGCAGCCTGAAGCGGTGCTTCCATAGTCTGCCCGTATGTCATGAGCGTGTGGCCGTGTTCGCGCATCCATCTGCGGCCGGTTTTGAAGTCGGCGGCCAGCCGGGCGCATAAATTCCAGAAGGCCTTGCCGTGATTCATATGTTCCATGTGCGCAACCTCATGCGCCACGACATAGTCCAGGGCCGCGAACGGTGCCAGGACCAGCCGCCAGGAAAAGCACATCCGTCCGTCAGGTGCGCAACTGCCCCAGCGGCTGCGCGTGTCCCGCATCTGGATAGAGATTGCTTTCTTTCCCAGCAGTTCTGCTTTTTCGTGCGTCAGGGCTGTGATTTTTTCCCGCGCCAGATTTTTTAAAAATGTGGTGACGCGTCCTGAGGGGTCGTCCTTGTTCGTGTGGATGACAATCTCATCGTCGGCCAGGTGGATGCTCGTTCTTTTATGGCCGGGGTCGTGGATGATCCTGATTGTTCGCTCTTTGCCCAGGACGGGAATGATAGTTCCATTGGTAAAGGGTACGGGCAGGGGGAGTGAATCAATTTTTTCGCGGATCCAGTGTTCATGCTGCCGGGCGAATTCATGTGCCTTGCGCAGGCTTGCGCGCGGGGGGACGACAAGATTGACGGCGCGGTTGTGGGGATCGAGACGCAGCGCCATGCGCCGCGCGCGGCGGCTGACTTTCAGCTTGAGATGTGGACTGATGGCGGCGAGATCCTGATTCATGCGGACATTATAGAGCGGCGCGCCGGAAAATCACACTTCTGCGTGCTCTTCCTGCTTTGTATCGCTTTTTTGCTTTTTTGCCATACGGGCGCGCACCGCATCTATGCCGTGCTCGGACTTGTTCCATTGTGCGGGGTGAAGATCGGGGATGCGGTCCAGGTCATGCTTGGGTATGGGGTCGGCGCCGGTCTCATCGAATTCACGGATGAAATGCCGGATGCGGGGCATGATCTCATCGCGCCAGCGGCGGCCGTTGAATATGCCGTAGTGTCCAACATTCATCTGAAAGTGGTGGAATTGGCGGTCGGCAGGAAGGTTCGGGCACAGGCCGTGCGCCGCCGTGGTCTGGCCGTGGGCGGAGATATCGTCAAGCTCGCCCTCGATGGTCAAAAGAGCGGTGCGTTTGATTGCCCCCGGATCGACATTGACCAGATGGCCGGTCAGCGGATCACGCCATTTCATTTGCCCCTTAGGCAGAAGATGGCGCTGAAATACCGTCTCCACGGTCTGGAGATAGAATTCGGCGGTGATATCCATGACGGACATATATTCGTTATAGAATTTTCGATGGGCTTCCGCGGATTCGCCGTCGCCTGCGACCAGGTGATGATAAAATTTAAGATGCGAACCGATATGGCGGTCGAGATTCATCGACATGAACCCGCCCAGCTGGATAAAGCCGGGATAGACCTTGCGGTGAGCGCCCGGATAATAGAATGGCACGTCGGTCGTGACGGTCTTCTCGAACCAGCTTAAGGGGCTGTTTTCAGCGGTTTCAGTGACTTTTGTCTTTGAGATGCGCGGGTCGATCGGGCCGCCCATCAGCGTGATGGAGCGCGGCGTGTTGGGATCGTTCTCTGCCTCCATCAGCGCGACGCTGATGAAAACAGGCACGGCGGGCTGGCAGACGGCGATAACGTGCGTATCGGGCCCGAGCATGCTCAGGAATTCACGCACATAATTGATGTAGTCGTCCAGATTGAACCGGCCTTCTTTTTGCGGCACCTGGCGGGCGTCGTTCCAGTCCGTGATGTAAACATCGTGATGCGGCAGCAGGGCGGCAACAGTGCCGCGCAGCAGCGTGGCAAAATGGCCGGACATTGGCGCGACGATGAGTACGCGCGGATCCTTGCGCTTCGTCTTGCGTTCAAAATGCAGAAGACCGCAGAACGGTTTTTCTGCAATGATTTTTTCGGTGATCTCAACACGATGGCCGTCAATATATGTATGGTCGAGCCCAAATTCGGGCTTGCCGAAGCGGCGCGTGGCACGTTCGAACAGCTCGGCGCCGGCGGCAATAGTGCGGCCCGCCTTGGTATAAGACAGGGGATTCCAGGGATGGCGGTACAAAGTACGGGCGACCTCGGCGGAAAGCCGCGCCGGGGTCAGTAAGGCATGCTGAAGATCGTAAAAATGATATATCACTCTATGAATCCTTGAATGGTCAAACCACGCGCACATTATACGCTTAAAATGGTTAAATTGTTGCTCTGCAGTGAAAGCCATCGATTGCCATGTGCATATCTTCAGGCAGAATGCTATGATGACATTCGAAATATATACAGGTAACCAATTAATATGATTGATTTTTTATCTCATATGCATTTTACCTATCTGAATTCTGACCGGATTCCGGTGGCGATGCTGGCACTGGCCATAACCGCAGCCGCCGGGGTTGTCACGGGCCCGTCGCACGGGAATGCCAACCCGGCGTTGTGGGCGCTTATGGAGCGCCTGATCGGCGGCATCGGTGGTCGTCTCGATCGCAGGGAGCGCACGGCGCGCGACCTGCTCACGCGCGGTTTCGCTACGACTATCGTCGGGCTTTTGCTGGCGGCCGCGATCGGCTTCGCTGCTGATGGGGCGCGACAGGCCTGGCCTATGCGCGGCATAACAGAGATTCTTCTGCTCTCGTTCACTCTTGCCGGCGGAACTGTCTGGTATGCGCTTCTGAAGCTTTACTTCGCACTCCAGAAAGGCAAACTTTCCAAGGGTGCTTATTATACCATCGCGCGTTCCTTGCGCGTCGATCTGGCGAACGCCGATGATTACACGATCACGCGTATCGGCATGGGATTTGCGGCACGTAGTTTCGACAAGGCCGTTGTGTCTCCTGTCTTTTGGTATCTGCTGATGGGATTGCCGGGCGCCTATATTTATGCGGGGCTGGTGGCGCTCGCCTGGCGTTTCGGCCGGGAAGGATTCACCAAGGGTTTTGGCAAGACGGCCCTGGCGCTGGAGCGGCTGCTGGGCTTTGTGCCGGGATTGCTGGCAGGTGTGCTTATGGCGCTGGCGGGACTGTTCACGCCTACAGGCGGAATGACGCGTGCCCTTGCCGCTCTTCTGCAATACAAAAAGGGCGCGCCCTATGCTGAAGGCGGGCTGCCCCTGACGGCGATGGCCAACGCGCTGGATGTCAGTCTGGGCGGGCCGGTTACCGACCTGGATGGCAGCACGATCAAACGCCACTGGATTGGGCCGGAGGGCGCCACAGCCCAGCTTGAAGCGGGTCATCTGCGCCGTGCCTTATATATAAGTCTGATGGCTTATCTTTTGTTTATGGCCTCCCTGATGGGAGCGGCTGTCTGGGGCGCGCGCCTCTTTCACTGATTTCTCCATCCATAGCCGCAAGATGCTGCCTAAAAAAGCTGGCGCACCGTGGCATAGAAAATAGTTGACCCTCCGGCAAACGCTCGCCTACTATACATAAAATTAAATAAAAACACTGATACAGGGAAAGGTTCTCCTATGGCCGATGTATTTCGCCTACCCAATGGCGTTTCCTGCGTTACCGAAGAAAGACCTGGTACTCAAAAGGTCGTCATGCGGATCGTCGTTAAGTACGGCTCCCAGCATGAAGCGCCGGATGAAAATGGCCTGACTCATTTCATGGAAGAAGCCTGCTTCGGGGGCACGACAACCCGGTCGCGGGATCAGATCGCCTGGGATATTGAATTAAATGGCGGATCGGTCAGTTCCCTGACTACGCGGGCCAGCACCTATTTTGCGGCGATGTCAGCGGCAACTGAAGCGGGCAGTACATTCGCGGTTCTGGCGGATGTGGTGCGCAACCCGGTTTTTGCAGCGGACGAGGTCAGAAAGACCAGAATTCAGATTGAGGAACTGATCGATCAGAAAGGCAAGGATCCCGGGCAAAAAGCACTCGACAAATTTTATGAGGCTGTTTTCCCCGGGCAGGCGATTGCCGGCCCGCAGGAGGGGACCAAGGATCTTTTAAGATCTTATACGATCGATCAGATCAGAAAAAAGCATGCGGATATCCTGGCGAACCCTGAGAGGATCGTCGTTTCCTTCGCGGGTGACATAGATTCCGCGACGGCGCAAAAGCTGGTTGCCGATCACTTTGGCGATCTGCTTCCGGCGCAGAATCCGGTGCCCGCCTCGACATTGAGTTTTGGCGGCGGCGATATCCGCGAACATAATGACAATAAGCAGATGAATATCCGCTTCGGGTTTCCGGCGCCGTCGGGGCACGATCCCCGCAAATATACTTTCACCCTTTTGAACGAGCTCATGTCTGGAGGCATGTCGTCGCCGCTGTTTCAGGAAGTGCGTGAAAAGCGCGGCCTGGTCTATTCCGTTGGTTCTGTTTATGCGCCGATGGAAAGCAGCGGCATGTTTGTCATCGCTGCCGGGGCGGGCCGGGGTAATGCCGGCGCGCTTGTAAAAACGTCCTTTGATGTTCTGGGTGATATCATCAAAAATGGATTTCCGCAAAAAGACATAGATGACGCCCGCGCGCATCTTCTCAAGGGCATGGAAGGCGCGCAGGAAAATCTGTCCGCCTGTTGTGAGAGAAATGCCAGTCATGTTCTGTCCTATGGCCGGGTCGTCGATATTGAGGAATACAGACATTATTTGGAGCAGGTCACATCCGACGATTTGCGCCGGGCTTGCGCTTCCCTGCTGGAAACGGATGTTTACGGATTGGCGTCCATAGGGCCTCAGGACACGATGCCTGCGGAGGCAGATATAAAAGCCATGATGCGGGCGCAGCTTCAGGGCATCGTCCTGCCGCCGGCGACGGCTGCTGCTGTGGCGCCTCCGGCAAAGTTCTCGTCTTCCGCTCAATCCGCCACGCTCGGTGCTGGTGGCGATCCTGAAATGACGGTTCTGCCCAACGGCATGAAAATTATCACGGTGGAACGGCCGGGAACTTTGTCATGCGGCGCCTGGGTAGGGGCAGGATCGGATCACGAAACGCCCAAGCTTAACGGGGCGACCCATATGAACGAGCATATGATGTTCAAGGGCACGCCTTCCTATGGCGTCGGAGACATCGACAGAATCATCGAGCGCGATCTTCATGGCGGGCTGAATGCCTATACGAAAAATGACAAGACCGCCTATTATTTCTTTAATCTGGACAGAAACGGCCTGGAGCAAACCGTCGATATCTGTGGAGAGATGGTCTTCAAGGCCAATATCAGCAATGACGAGTTTAACGGAAAAACCACCCTTGCTCCTGACGGTACCCAGACGACGGAGAAGGGCGAACGTGACGTCGTCATTGAGGAAATCAAGCGCAATGCCGATAATTTCGGCAGTCAGGGCTGGCATCTGACGTTTGGGCTTGCCTATCCCGGTCAGTCTCACGGACGAGAGGTGCTCGGCACGGAATCAACGCTGCGGGCCATGACAGTTGAGGAGCTGAGGGCCTACCGTGATGAATATTACGCACCGAACAACGTGACCTTCATTGCCGTCGGACCTGTGAAGCATCAGGATTTCGTCGATATTGTGGAACGTAAATACGGCGCCATGCCATTTCAGCCGGTTCCGCCGTTGCCGGTTCCGCAATATGTGGGGGGAACGTCGGCCATCGAATTTGAATCCAGTAGCGAAGAAGACAATCATCTCTGCAATCTCATTCTGGGATTTGAATCTGTTTCGGCCGATCACCCCGACAGTTGTGCATACGACGTTCTGAGCGAGGTGCTGGGTGGCGGGTTTGCGGCCCGCCTCAATACGGCGCTGGTTAACCGCCGGGAGCTGACAAGTGGCATAGGCGCCTACAATATCAGTTTTCGCAATTGCGGGACGTTTGCCGTCTCCGGTCCTGTCATGCCGGACAAGGCCAAATCTCTGGTGGAAGGCATTTATGAGGAGATGCGTGACCTGGCAAATACGCTGGATGAATCCGAGCTGGCCATGGCCAAGGCCGGGCTTAAAATGGGGGTTATCTCCGGTATGGAAACCAACAAAGGCGCCTGCCATATGCAGGGAGAAGTGGCGCTGGCCTACGGCTGTCCGCTGTCTGTGACTGAAATGACAGCGCTAATTCAGGTGGTTACCCTGGATGACGTCAAGCGGGTGTTGAACAAGATTCTGGCGTCCAATCCCACTCTGGCCATCGTGGCGCCCAAGGGAACGGATCTGTCGGTTTTTCCGGCTCATGACGAAGTGCTGGCCTTGCGGGACCGGGGCCTGCCCTTGCCGCCCCCGGCGGCGCCCGCTGCCGGAGGACCCGTCCCGGCCGGTCCATAGTGTGGCGGAAAGCGCATTAATACTTGACTTTGGCGGAGCGGATCGCTTATTGTCCGCTCGGTCTGAAACACTGAAATATAAGGATTTTTAACATGAGCCGCCGCTGCATGGTCACTGGAAAAGGCGTGATGACGGGTAATAATGTTTCCCACGCCAACAACAAAACGCGCCGTACTTTCGGTCCGAACGTCCAGTCGAAGACGGTCTACAGCGAGACGCTGGGTCGTAAGATCCGCCTGCGCGTCAGCACCGCTGGCCTGAAAACCATCGAGCACAATGGTGGCATTGATGCGTGGCTCGTTTCGGTAGCGCCCAGCAAGCTGCCGGCTGCGCTGCGCCCGGTAAGGAGCGCGATCGAGACGGCTTTGGCCAAGCAGGGCAAGAAAACCTTTGCAGGCGCCAAGCCGGTCAAGAAAAAGGCTTCCAAGCGTCTGGCCAAGAAGAACAGTGCCGCGAAGAAAACCGTCGCGTCCAAGAAGAAGTAAAATCTTCTTTTATGGGTGCAGGCCGTCGAAAACGCGTTAAGCCCATTGTCGTCGAAGCGCCGCAGAAGCTCGATTACCCCAATTTTCGTTTTGAAATCCTGCATCGCGATGCGGGCAGCCGAGCGCGCGTCGGTCGTCTGGTCACACCGCACGGCACGATAGAAACCCCTAATTACATCTTTTGCGGTACCAAGGCGTCCATCAAGAACCTTGCGCCCGCGCATATGAAAGAGGCGCGCACGGATATTATCCTGGCCAACACCTAACACTTGATGATTCAGCCGGGGGCGGAGATTGTCGAGAAAATGGGCGGCTTGCATAAATTCATGCAGTGGGATCAGCCGCTGATGACCGATTCAGGCGGATTCCAGATTTTCTCCATGGGCCACGGCG
>JANWLB010000038.1 GCA_025451095.1 Alphaproteobacteria bacterium | reverse complement strand
GGGATCGATGACAATAATCGGCGGACCGCAAACGGGCGCAGATGCCGCCGCGCTTATAACGCTTCCGGCATCAGGATCAAAAACAAGCGCCGCGCGCCATGCCCGCTCCAGCGCGCCTGACAGGGGCCGAACCGCCGGCGCCTTTTCCGGCACGACGACAGGAGCGGGCGAGGGCTCTGGCAAGGGGGCCGGCGCAGAAACCGCGGCGGCGGCAACCGGCGCAGGCACAGGCACAGAACTCACCCGTGCACGGCGGGGTCCGCAGCCCTGCGCCCCCGCAACCAAAAGAAAAACTGAAAACAAGGCCCCGGAGGACCTCCCTATCCCGCTCATGCCTTTATACAGCAAAACACCGCCCCGCCTGTCAATCATTACCCTCTCTTGGTGCCAGGGCAAAAAGGCAATATGAAGGCAACCGCCGCGCTTCTTCTTCCGGGGAGGACAAAAGAGAAGCGCGGCGGTATTCGGTGATATTCAGAAAACAGCGGGCGGAAACCTTAATTGCCGCCGTACAGACGCTGAAATCCCGCGGTGATACGGGCTACGTAGGACGGATCCTTCTCCCGCCAGTAGCGCGGGTCCCGCATCATGGCGCGCAGATCGGTCTCACCGCGTGTTTCGGGGTCATCCCTGTCGCGGATACCCACACCAGGCTCCTCATGCTTCATCATGCGGTAAAGCGCCATGACGCCGTCGTAAGAGCAGCAAAGCGTGTCAAACACCTCCGCCGGCAGGTTCTTCTTGCCGAAAGCCAGGAGCTGGCGTGAAACTTCCGTCCACTTCTCCGGCCCGCCAAAAGCGGAGACCAGACGCTCCACCTCACGATCGGCCTGAAACTCCTGGCTCATTTCCAGTATCACAGGCACCAGCTTTTCCGCCGCCAGGTTATAGACTTCCTGCACCTGCTCCGGCGTGAATCCCCGCTGGTGCAGACGGCAATTGATGTCTCTGTCCACGGCAAACAGGCCGTGGCTGACATCCACTTCATATTCGTCCGGGGTTTCCGGCACGCCAAGGCTGCGCAGCACGCGCAGGCGCCCCTCTTCCGTATCCGGCGCGGGAATCATGGCGGAAAGCTTTTTCTCCAGCTCCAGATACGAGTTCACCATTCGGTCGAGGCGGGGCTCGCCTGTTTCCGGGTCCAGAAATTTCTCCGGAAAATTTTCCGGCAGTCCGTTTTGTTGTGCTTGTGCGATCATTTTCTTTCTCCTTTAAAAAATTATGCGCTGGTTCTTGTTCTATCCACTATCCGCCCCGTCCCCGGTCAATCATCCGCAGGATCATGGCCAGCAGGGCACGCTGCCCTTCCTGATAGCGCAGGACCGCATCGGACGAATCCATTCCCGCCACGCGCATGAACGTCACCGCGCTTAAATGCGAGAGAACAGCCTTGCCATCGTCCGTTGCGAAAAGCCGCGCAAAAGATTTTTCAATATCCCGTGCCAGGGGGCGCGGCGGGAATGGCAGATCGACGACGCCTTCAAACGCCGGCTTTTTCTGAAACATGCTCTTTCTCCTTGTTATTTGTTGCGGGAACGGACAGCGGTCTCTCATTGCGGATCAGATCGCTCGGTACGCCCAGCGCCTGCCCCAGAAACCGCGCGGCGGCAGGAAGGTTGATCGCCTCCGATGCTTCCGGCCCCATCGCCAGAACCGATTCAATCCACGACAGCGCGTTCTGGACATTACGCTGTCCCTGCGCGTGCGCCAGCGGCGCGCGGTAATCGAGCGCCACAAAACGACCATCGAGATTGACGTCCGGCACTTCGCCGCGGCGACGCAGGATCATGAAAGCCCGCTTGATCAGCGGCGTCATCATTTCCGCCTGCAGGCGGCCATAGGTCGCACCCAGCAGCATGGCCATTTCGGCCGAACGCTCCAGCACCTCGGTTGCCGTCATGCGCGGGCTGCGGACCGGTGCCAGGCGGTCGATCATCAACGCGTGACGGATGCGCGCGCGCAGATCCTCCAGCACGATCTGGGAGATATCGAAGCGCCCCGGCATATCCAGCGGTGTCAGCCCCTTTGAGCCCACCGCCTTGGGAATGATGGCGCCGGGTTTAAGCTCAATATTTGCAAGGTTGAGCACACCGTCATCGTCCGCCTGCCATATGCCGGTCACGGCGATAGAGGCGTTCTTGAGGATCAGCTCCACCACCTTGTTCGCGGTTTTAATGTCGGGCAACGCCTTCATGACCGGCGAGCGGCCGTAAATCTCGCCCGGCGACTTCAGCCAGCGGAAGGCGATCAGCGGCGATTCAAGAAAACGCCCGGCCTGCAGCAAATGCGGCATGCCGCCACTATCATGGAGAATCGCCGTAAAATCCGCCGCTCCCTGGCGTCCGGGCTGGATCGTCTCCAGAATTTCAAAACGCGCCTGCGGATCTTTTTCCGCCGCCGCCATCACGCCGGGCGGCAAAAGCGCCAGCGGATAGCGCGCCTGTATCTGGCCGGGCGTGAGCGAGAGCGTACGATAAGCCGTATCGAGCAGCCCTTCTGCCCCCTCCTCCAGTATGATCTGGTTTAAAGGCACGGCCGTAAAGCGGAAGGCACTGAAAGCGCCGGGCTCGGACTCCTCGAGATAAAGCGCAGCACTGCCGCCCACGATCAGGTCGAGATAGCACTGGTGGACTTCAACCGTGAAGTTGGAGCGGTCGAGATGCGCCTGAATGGTCTTGCCCGCTTTTTCCAGCGCGGGCGCCAGCGCCTCGGACTCGGAAGGAGAGAGGCCCGGACCGGGTTTGAGCCCGAACCATTGCGACCAGGGCGGCGTCAGGTTGCCGACAAGGCTTGCCGCCAGCTGCTCCACCGCGTCCAGCGCCGTGGCATCGTAAAGTTTTTCCATGCGCCGCGTGCCGGGCGCCTGTCCGCTGAAACCGTTGCGCTGCGGCAGGGCGAATTCATACGCCTCCTGCCAGAGCGGCTCCCAGCTCCGCCGCCGTTCCGCCGCCCGGGAGAAACGGCGCAAAAGCGCCTCAATGTCAGGGCTGTCGCCGGTCATGGTCAGGTCAGTGTCTTTCATATCATTCTCCGAGCAGGGTTTTTCTTTGCGGTGCTTGCGCGCCGGTTTCGCTGAGCAGGCCGCGGAAACTGGTCAGGACCGTGCTGAAGCCGCCGCGGCTGCGCTGCAGAAGATTGGCCTGACGCACCCGGGCCTGTTTCTGCGCGTCGTCCTCCGCCGCCGGGGTTTCGGGTGCAGGCACGGGGTCCGGCGCGGGTGCGGGAACAGGAGCTGGCGCCGGTGCCGGAGGCATGACGATGACCGGCGCGCGCGGCGCCTTGGGGCGGGAGACAAGCTTTCCCATGACTCACACTCCTGCGCAAAAAGCGGCGGCCGCGGGCCGGGTGAGATAACGGTAGAGCTGCCACGGCGTCAGTATGTGCCGCGCATGAACGCCGAGGATGCGCTTGACCGCCTCGACGCAGGTGAAAGGCCGCCAGGGCGCGGGCCGCTTGCGGCTTATATCCAGCGCCGCCGGGATGACGCGCTGTCCCCGCTGGGCCAGCCAGCGCGGCAGGTCGAATTCGACCGGCACGTGATGATGAACGCAGACATCCATACGGTTGAGCATCGGATCGACCGACACCCACGACGCGCCGTCGCGCAGCAGGACGAAACAATGGCGGAAGCCGGGACGCAGAAAGCGCAGCCACGGCACGTCCGCCTGGCCGTTGAAAACGACCCAGGCCTGGCGGGGGGATGAAAGGGACAGGGATTGATTGACAGCGTTATTCATTCGGCAGCCTCCATATGCGTTTGTATGAGATTGAAAAAACGGTCGCGGACGATTCCCTTGCGGCACAGGACGGGTTCGATCCGCTCCAGGGCTTCGGTCCATAAGGTGTGGGCGCGCGCCTCGCGCACGCGGCACGGATCCGGCGGCATCATGCGGCGCCCGTAATGGCGCAGCACCAGAAGATGATCCATGATCAGGCGGCGGTTGCGGTACAGCCGCTCGACCACGCGCAGAATATCCAGCGGCTCGCACGGGCGGGCAAACAGCCCCAGCCCCATGGAAAAGCGCGCGCCGTCATTCCGGGCCTGTTGCGCCTGGATAAACCAGAACCAGGCCTCCTCCGCCGAGGCGAAGGGCGTGGTTTCGGCGCCGGTTGCAACAGGCCGGGGGGCATAGGATATATCGGTGGTCGGGGCCATTTCCTTTTGTCTCCTTGCGGCTGGCGGGCAGGCTTGTCGGGTCGGGCCTGAACGAAAAACCGGGCTTTTCCGGCCTTTTGTTCGTTTTTTGTTCTTTTTAAGGGCGCATATGTTCCCTTTATGTTCTATCTATGATATGAATGAAGGGCGCTGTCAACAGAAAAATAGGACTATAGTCCCATTATTATACTTGACGTACCCACATTTTAAGTTGCCGTGTTAGCATGAGCATCGAAAACAAGCATGTGTGGGGTATAAACCCTGCGGTTGACAGAATTTGAGCACTGGCGTGCGGCTTTGCACCCCGGATTGCTCGGCGTAAAGGCAATTTTTGATGCTGAAGGCCTATATCGACGAGAGTGGGAATGGCAGTGGGGATACTTTAGTTCTGGCTGGTTATATTGCTACTGCCGAACAGTGGGCTAATTTTTCGGCAGAATGGCAGGAAATGCTGGATAAGCTCTCCATGGCAGATTTCAAAATGAGCTACATGGCCCAATCACCTGATCGCTTAGAAAAAGCGTCCTGGTTTTACCGCCCTATTGAAAAACACGCGATATGCTCCGTATCCTCCGTCATCAATACTGCCAAACTCAGAGGCGCTATAACCAAAGACTTGCAGGAAGATAGACTTCCCGTTTCAAAACGAAACATAGACCATCTCAACAATCCGTATTTTATGGCATTCCGAATTCTGATTTACAGTCTAGTTAATCAGCAAAAAAGAATGGGAATCTCAGAACCTATTAGCTTGGTTTTTGATAAGGAAGAGACGGCTCAGGAGAGAGCTATCGGGGCTTGGTGTAACCTAAAGAAAAACTCCCCGCCGCAAATTCAAGCCCTGATGGGCAGCACTCCAATTTACGAAGACGATAAAAAGGTTCTTCCTCTGCAGGCCGCCGACTTTTTCGCGTGGTGGGTTCGTAAATGGGAAAAGCAGGGCGTCGAATGGACTGAAAAGTATCCCTTCCCCTGGAAAACGGATCGCGGATTTGTTGGCCTTCATGCCAGGCTGCAGGAAGAAGAATTTGTCGCGGAGATGGCTAGTGTTTTTTACCGTCGGGGCGGCGGGTTATCTTCTTCATGGTTTGATCGAATGTCTGACCCAACTCATCAGCTTCTGATTCACGGGCGTATTCGATAAACCGTTCCTTTGTAGTGAGGCCGGGTTGTAATTCTAAAAACCCACCGCTTAAGGATGCAGGCCGGCTTTAATATATGTATAGCCCCCTGTCACAGCGGCAGAGAGGGCGCATAAGGCAGACACCCCGAAAGCGCCCTGAAGCGCGGACGTCACAGCGCCCGTTCCCAGCGCGGCGGTGGCCGTTCCCGCGAAATTGACCCGGCTCTCCCACAGATTTCTTAAAATCGACATGGCGGCGTCCTTTCTCACTTATCCTGAATAACCCGCACACCCTAGAACAGGCCTAAGCCCCGTGTCGATAAAAAACAGCCGGTTAAGGAAGCGGGGTTTTTACTTGATCTGAAAAAGAGCGTAGCGGTCCTCAAAAGTAACCGCCGGGGGCTTCACAGGGGCCTCCCTGCACGCGACAAGGGCGGCAACTTCGGGACCTTCGAGCTTTCTGCCGTCCCTGAGCTTGCCCTGTATTTCATAGAAGAAATCTATCTGATGCTGAAGCGCCTCAAGATGCGCCTTTACTTTCGGCATCTGGCGGTAAGAACCGACATTTTCAAGAGCCGGTATTTTTTCTTTCAGCGCCTTATAGCGTTCCTCGGCGCGCTTGCCGGCAACATTCGTTGCCGCGAAAATCAGACGTCCGGCATGGTCTTTCTGATCGGGATGACGCCTGACTTTACCATCGCCAATTCTCATGGCCACGGACGTCAGCACTGAATCGCCTTTGGCAAAATGATTTACATGATCAGGACGGCTTACATCCGCCAGGTTGAACTGCAGCCGATGGGGCTTGCCCGTGGAATCCGTCCAGTGCCCGACAAAGTGACCGAAAATATTGTCGTAGTCGCTGCCCACGGTTCCGCCGGCATAATTTTCATCCCACTGAATCTGCGGCAGCCTCTGCTGTATGATGCTTATTTTTTTACCGACACTCAGACAGTCTTTTCCGCCATAACCATAGAAATCGTCCTTGACCATGCCGATATCAATGTCGTTTTCGGCGATCTCCATACCCGGATGGGCTTCGCGCACGGCGGCGGCCCACAGGGCGCTGCCATATATGTCGGCGCCCGGCATGACTTTTTTGAGAATCTCGCGCAGCTCCGCCACATGGGGCGCGACGGGAAAACCGGGATCCGCCTCTGCGCGGCATTGATAATACATTTGCTCGCCAAACAGAACACCGTCCATATCCGTGGAAAGCCTGAGTGCTTCTTCTGCGGATATGCCGGAATCCTTCAGCAGGTCCGGCTTGATTACTTCCACAACAGGTGCGACTGCGCCCTGCCATCTGTGGCGCAATCCTGAACTCAGTCTGTCTTTCAATCTCTGAAGCATGGACGTTACAGTATTATATTTTTCATAATATTACAAGTTTTTTATAGAGAAAAACGGGCCTTTTTGTCGATTTTTCCTGTTTACCTGCGGGCAAAATAATGGGATTAATATCCTAGGAATTCAGGAACATCATGTATTCTCATAGCGATATCTGGCGGCTGATCGACCGCGTGGCGGCCACGTTTGGCTACTCCCCTTCCGGGCTGGCGAAGAAAGCCGGGCTGGACCCGACCGCCTTCAACAAAAGCAAACGCAGCGCCGACGGCAAGCCGCGCTGGCCCTCCACCGAGAGCATCGCCAAGATCCTGGCCGTCACCGGCATGACCATGACGGAGTTTTTCAGCCTAGCCGACCAGGATGATGACGGCGTGCCGCGCGGCGGCGCCGACCGCGCCATTCCCCTGATCGGCCTGGCACAGGCGGGGCGCAACGGCTTTTTCGACCCGGACGGCCATCCCGCCGGAAGCGGCTGGGACCAGGTGCGCTTCCCCGGAATGAGCGGCACCGAGCAAAAAAACGCCTATGCGCTGGAGATCAGCGGCGATTCCATGGCCCCGCTTTACCGCGAGGGCGATATCATTGTCGTCTGTCCCGATACCGGCCCGCGCCGCGGCGACCGTGTCGTCGTCAAGACCCGCAAGGGCGAAATCATGGCCAAGGAACTGGTCCGACAGACCGCCAGCAAGATCGAGCTGAGATCCCTCAACCCCGCGCACGATGATCTTGTCCTTCGTCCCGACGACGTGGCCTGGATCGCGCGCATTTTGTGGATCAGCCAGTAAATGAAACAAGCGAAAAAAATTATACGCGCCGGAGGAAGAGTATCATGACTGTCATGAGCGATCAGGCAGCCCGCGTCACCTGCATCGGCCTGGCGAATGTCGACGTCATCGCCAGCGTGGATGAAAGCTTTATCACCGGGCATCATATCGCCCGGAAGGCCTCCACCCTTCTGGACGCCGGGACGACCGGCTCGATCCTGAGCAAGCTGGGAAACCCGGCTTTCTATCCCGGCGGCTGCGCCGCCAACACGGCCTGCGGCCTGGCCGGGCTGGATATCGAGGCCACCTTTGTCGGCAAGACCGGCGACGATATTTACGCCAAGATATTCCGGCAGGGATTTAAAAACGAAAGCGTGTGTTTTACCACCCCGCCTTTCACACAGAAAATGACATCCACCTGCCTCACTCTGGTCACGCCGGACAAAGACCGCAGCTTCGCCTTCTGCACCGACACGGCGGGCTGGTATCTCTCGCCCGCCGATCTGCCCGATTTGCCGGGCCGCCCGGACCAGTATGTCTATCTGGAATCCAACACAGCTAAAATGCCGACCGGCGGGCCGGACAATGTCCTTGACGCCGCCGTCGAAAAATACGGCAATACCGGGATAAAAATTATCGTCAACCTGAACGACCGCGCGATCGTACAGAGCGCCAAGCCTGTCCTGACCGGCCTGCTGAAAAAAGACATCGCCTTTTTCATCGGCAATATCGACGAAGTCTATGCGCTGTTCGACACGACAGATGAAAAAACCGCCCTTGCCCGCGCTCTGGAAACCGGGCGCAACTTCGCCATCACCGACGGGCCGAACGGCGTCTCCATCGTCAGCGGGGGAAAAATCATCCACCTGCCCGCCATTCCCGTCGATGACAGCCTGATCGTCAATACGGTCGGCGCGGGCGACCAGTTCGCCGCCGGGTTCATTGCCGGACTGGCCTGGGGACTTGACGTCACCGACGCCTGCCAGACCGGAATTGAGACCGCCACCAACATCATTCAGGAAGTAAGCGCCCGGCCCCTGAAATCCGGAGCCCGGACATGACCGCGACCGGACATGAATATGCCGCCGAGGCCGCCCGCCTGTTGCTGGAGACGCGCTCCGTCCTCATCAACGCGCGCCAGCCTTTCACTTATACGTCAGGGCGGCAGGGCCCGGTCTATGTCGATTGCCGCCGCCTGATCTCTTTTCCCGCGCAGCGGGGGCGCCTGATGGATATGGGCGCCGCCCTGCTCCGCGCCCGCAGCGGCCGCCATGATTTCGTCGCGGGCGGCGAGACCGCCGGCATACCCTTCGCCGCCCTGCTGGCCGAACGGATGAACCTGCCCATGCTTTATGTACGCAAGAAACCCAAGGGCTTCGGCCGCATGGCGCAGATCGAGGGCTGCATGGACGATCCCGGCAGGAATGTGCTTCTGGTCGAGGACCTGCAGACCGACGGCGGCAGCAAGAAGGTTTTCATAGACGCCCTGCGCGCCGCCGGCGCCGTGGTCGATCATGCTTTTGTCATTTTCCATTACGGCATCTTCCCGGCCAGCGAAAAGAACATGAAAGAGGCCGGGGTCACGCTGCATGCGCTTACCGACTGGTGGGCGGTTCTGGAAGAAGCCCGTGCGAACGGCGCATTCGATCAGGAAACGCTGGAATCGGTCGAGGCTTTCCTGCACAATCCTGAGAAATGGACCGCCAGGGAGGCCATATAAGGCAGAATCATATGCCGAATCTTTCAAAAATTCATTTTCATGTCGCCGATACGGACGACGCGGCCGAAGCGTTTCAAACGCTTAAGTCAATGTACGGCCAGACGGAACCCGGCGATGCCGAAATCATCGTCGCGCTGGGTGGCGACGGCACGCTGCTCGAAGCCCTGCACAAATTTTACATGCTGGACATGCCTTTTTACGGCATGAACCGCGGCTCGATCGGGTTTCTGCTCAACCCCTACATGGCGCAGGACCTTCCCGCGCGCCTGTCCGGCGCCCACAGCGTGCTTCTGCACCCTTTGCGCATGAAGGCGCTTACCGCCGAAGGCCAGGACGTGGAAGCTCTGGCATTCAACGAAGTTTCCCTGTTGCGCCAGACGCACCGCGCCGCCAAGATCCGCGTCTCGGTCGACGAGATCGAGCGGCTGCCCGAAGTCATCTGCGACGGCATTCTGGTCTCCACCCCGGCAGGCAGCACGGCCTATAACCTTTCGGCGCACGGCCCGATCATCCCCTTGAGCGCCAACGCGCTGGCCCTTACCCCCATCAGCGCCTTTCGCCCGCGCCGCTGGCGCGGCGCGCTGCTGCCCTACACCGCCACAGTGCGCTTTGAGACGCTTGAAGCTGAAAAACGGCCGGTCAGCGCCACCGCCGACTTCACCGAAGTGCGTAACATCACGCGGGTCGATATCCATGAATTGCGCAAGACCGGCGTGACGATCATGTTCGACCCCGGCCATAACCTGGAAGAGCGCATTCTGAAGGAACAGTTTCTGTCCTAGGCGTCCTGCGCCGGGCGGCGGGATTCCCGCCCCTTGATATGCCACAGCAAGAGGCTGGCCGCGGTGCGGCGCGGCGCAAACCGGTCGCCGTGCTTTAGCGTTTCAGCCGCGGTGGGGCGCGTTTTTTTGCCGAGATAGATTTTAAGCCCTTCCTGTATGCCCAGATCGCCGGGCGCCCAGATATCCGGGCGCGCCAGGCCAAACATCAGGTACATCTGCGCGCTCCACGGCCCCAGCCCTTTGAGCGCCGTAATGGCCGCACTCACATCCTCATCGCTCATGCTTTCAAAATCGCCGGTAACAAGGCGCCTGTCTTTTGCCGCCTGTGCCAGACCGGCAATATAGGCGCTTTTCTGGCGACTCAGGCCCAGCCCGCGCATATCGTCGGAGGAGAGCTTTAGAATTTTTCCCGGCGAGACAGGCTTTACCGTCCTGCAAAAACGCCGCCACAGGGAATCGGCCGCCCTGGTCGAGAGCTGCTGGCCGATGACAATACGCACCAGACCCGGAAAATCCGGACCGATGAAGGGCCAGTCGAAAGAGCCAAGATCCGCGCCGTGCTTTTTAAAGCCGGGATCGTTTCTGAGCAGGTAGTTCAGATCGCGGCGGATGCGCGGTATTTCATGAAGAAGTTCCATCGGAGGCGACCATGAAACCGGGCCTAGACAACCTCAATCCGGTAGTCTTCGATCACCGGAGTGGCCAGCAGCTTTTCGCACATATCCTCAAGCCGCTTCTTGTCGGTGCCCGCAGCCAGCTCGAGCTCGATCACCTTGCCGGCCCGGACTTCGCCGACCTCGCCAAACCCCATGCCGTGCAGGGCATTGCCGATGGCTTTGCCCTGGGGGTCGAGTACGCCGTTTTTCAACATGACGTGAATGCGCGCTTTCATGTGATCTACACCTTTCTCGGTTTCGTCGGTTTGGTCAGGCCGCGCAGGCGCCGTTGCTTGGCCAGTTCATTTTCAATCTCGCCAAGAGAGGAGGCCAGCTGTTCGTTGATGCTGCCGCCTTCGATAATGCCGCCCTTGGGCACAAGGCCCAGGCGCTGGGCAATCTGCTGATAGCCTTCGATGATACCCCCAAGATCTTCGCGGAAGCGGTCCTTGTCCAGCTTCTCGCCGGTCGCCGTGTCCCACAGGCGGCAATTGTCGGGGGAAATCTCGTCGGCCAGCAACACATACAGCTCGCCCTGCTCGCCCCACAGGCGGCCGAACTCCAGCTTGAAATCGATCAGGCGCAGGCCGATTCCCGCGAACAGGCCGTTAAGATAGTCATTCACCCGCCAGGCGAGCTGGACCATCTCCTCCAGCTCGTACGGATCGGCCCAGCCGAAAGCGATGATATGGTGCTCGTTCACCATCGGGTCGCCCAGCGCATCCTTTTTGTAATAGAACTCGACAATCGGATACTGGAGAATCGTGCCTTCCTTGACGCCCAGCCGTTTCGACAGGGAACCCGCCGCGACGTTGCGGATGACGAGTTCAATCGGGATGATCTCCACCTGCCGGACCAGCTGTTCGCGCATATTGAGAGATCGGATAAAATGGGTGGGGATTCCGATTCCCTCCAGCTTGGTCATCAGATGCGCCGAAATACGGTTGTTCAGAACACCCTTGCCGGAGATCAGCGCGTGCTTGGCGCCGTTGAAAGCGGTGGCATCGTCTTTGAAATACTGGATCAGCGTTCCCGGCTCCGGCCCTTCATAGACGATCTTGGCCTTGCCTTCGTATAAGACTCTGCGCTTTGACATGAACATCCACCTGCCCTTTATCCTCTCGGTTTTTCGAAAACAACCTTCAATGCATAAGATAATATATATGTATGCATCTCTGTGGATGCTTATATATAAGCATGGATTTTCGCTTCGTCCAGTGATACAAAACTGCATATTTCAGAATTCTCGTTATATAACAGGGCTTGGGGATGTTTTTCGATGAGTGGTTTTGATGATCGCAGAGGCGCTTTTGAGAGTAAATATGTCCACGATCAGGATCGGGCATTCAGGATTGAAGCCCGTTGCTGCCGAATGGTTGGCCTGTGGGCCGCTGAGAAGATGGGGCTGACCGGCGACGCCGCCGAATCTTACGCCAAGGAAGTCGTAGCCTCCAATCTTGATGAACCGGGATTCGGCGACGTCAAGCGCAAGCTGACGGCAGACTTCAAGAAAAAGGAAATTTCAGTCTCCGAACATATGATTGACCGGCAGCTGGAAATATTTCTTGAAGCCGCCCGGACGCAGCTCCTCGCTGATAAGCAAAAAGAATAGAAAATAAACTTAAAAAAAGGCCCCGTTTTAAAACGGGGCCAAATAAATAAAAAATAGTGTGTGTATGTTCCCTAGTTCAACTCGCAGGCCAGAGTTTCAATCCGAATCTTCTTCTGGATACCGCCCTCCGGACACGTTCTGCGTCTGTTTCAGGCGTGTAACTCTGTGTTCTTGCGTTGGTATATTAGGATTAATAAATAAAGTTTTGGGGCTTGGCAAGCATAAAGTTACATAATTTGCTGCGGCTGCGAAAAGATATTACAAAATAGTGCGGAAAAGCCTGTGGCAAGGCATTGAGCCCGGCTTGAAAAACCCTAGGCGTCTGCTAAACAGGGCCTATGAAAGCGGCAATCATCGTTTTTCCGGGCACCAACCGCGAAAAGGACATGGCCCAGGCCCTGGAGCGCGCCACCGGCCGTTCACCCATTCTTGTATGGCACAAAGAGACCGACCTGCGGCAACCGGACCTGATCGTCCTGCCCGGCGGCTTTTCCTATGGCGATTACCTGAGATGCGGCGCCATGGCCGCTCATTCGCCGGTCATGAAGGAAGTGATTCGGCTGGCGAATCGTGGCACGCGAATCCTGGGCGTCTGCAATGGGTTTCAGATGCTGGTGGAGACGCGCCTGCTGCCCGGCGCCCTGCTGCGGAACAAAAGCCTCAAGTTCCATTGCAGGCAAGTGTGGCTGCGCTGCGAGAATGAAAACACGGATTTCACCGGCAGCCTGAAAAAAGGAGCTGTGATTCGTGTTCCTGTTGCCCACGGCGAAGGCAATTATTTTGCCGACGACGCAACAATCAAAAAGCTGGAAGACCGGAACCTGATCGCTTTCCGATATTGCAATGAAAATGGCGAAACGACCGCAGATTCGAATCCCAACGGCTCCCGCGCTCATATCGCGGGCGTTTACAATGAGAGCAAGACAATCCTGGGCATGATGCCTCATCCGGAAGATGCCGTGGCCGACTGGCACGCGAACCGCAGCGGATTCACGCTGTTTCAGAGCATAGCAAAGGCGCTGGGGTGACATGAGCAAAACCAGTCTGAAAACCAAGGATGCCGATAATTACCGTGAGCCCCCGGTTAATGCCGCCCTGGCCGCTGAATACGGCCTGAACGGCGACGAATATGAGCGCGTATTGAAGATACTGGGCCGCACACCCTCCTTCACCGAAATGAGCATCTTTTCTGTCATGTGGTCGGAGCACTGCTCCTACAAATCCTCGAAGATTCATTTGAAGAAACTCCCCACGGCCGCGCCCTGGGTCATTCAGGGCCCGGGCGAGAACGCGGGCGTCATCGACATCGGCGACGGCGAGGCCGCCATATTCAAGATGGAATCACACAACCATCCCTCTTTCATTGAGCCTTACCAAGGCGCCGCCACCGGAGTCGGCGGCATCATGCGGGATATATTCACCATGGGCGCGCGCCCGATCGCCAACATCAATGCGCTGCGCTTCGGCGACCCGGCCCATCCGAAAACCCGGCATCTTGTATCCGGCGTTGTCGCTGGAATAGCCGGATACGGCAACTGCATGGGCGTGCCCACCGTTGGCGGCGAGACCCAGTTCCATCCTGCCTATAACGGCAACATCCTGGTCAATGCCATGACGGTCGGCATCGCCGATCAGGACAAAATATATTATTCGCGCGGCGCTTCCGTCGGCATGCCGGTGGTCTATGTCGGCGCCAAAACCGGCCGCGATGGCATTCACGGTGCGACGATGGCCAGCGCCGAGTTCGAGGAAGGCGTCGAAGGCGAACGCCCGACGGTGCAGGTGGGAGACCCCTTCACTGAAAAGCTGCTTCTGGAGGCATGCCTGGAACTAATGCAGACGGATTCGATTGTTTCCATTCAGGACATGGGCGCGGCGGGTCTTACATCATCGTCAGTAGAGATTGCCGACAAGGGCGAGGTCGGCGTGGCCCTGGAGCTGGATCGCGTGCCGATGCGCGAACCCCACATGCTGCCATTCGAGCTCATGCTTTCGGAATCGCAGGAACGCATGCTGATGATCCTTCAACCCGGGCGCGAAGCGCAGGCCGAGGCCATCTTTAAAAAATGGGATCTGGATTTCGCTGTCATTGGCCGCACCACGGCCGACCGCCGCCTGGTCCTGACCATGTACGGCCGGACCTGGTGCGATATTCCGGTGCCGCCACTGGTCAACGAGGCCCCGGTTTACGACCGGCCGCGCGGGCCGCGCGCCGTTCTTCCTCCCTTTACGTCTCCTGCGGCAAAAGACACGCCGCTGAAAGAGCTTGAAAAGCTGATGGGCTGTCCCGACATGGCTTCAAAAAGATGGATATGGGAGCAGTACGATAGCCTGGTGCGCGGTGAAACATGGGCCGGGCCCGGCCTGCACGATAACCAGACCGGTCGCGCGGCCGACGCCGCCCTGGTCAGAACCGGAAGCTGCAAGGCGCTGGCCATAACCTCCGACTGCACGCCGCGCTATTGCCTGGCCGATCCGCATGAAGGCGGAAAGCAGGCCGTGGCCGAAAGTTACCGCAATCTTTGCGCAACCGGCGCGCGCCCCCTCGCCGTCACCAACAACCTGAATTTCGGCAACCCGGAGAAACCCGAGATTATGGCCCAGTTCGCGGGCTGCATCGAGGGTATGGCCGAGGCCTGCCGCGCGCTGGATTATCCCGTAATCTCCGGCAATGTCTCGCTTTACAACGAGACCAGTGGCCAGGCGATTTTGCCCACGCCTGTTATCGGCGGCGTCGGCCTGATCTGGAACTGGCGCAATGCGATGGATATGGGCTTCAAGGAAGCAGGCCGGCCGGTGCTCCTGGTCGGGGGGCCGGGCACGCATCTGGGCTGCTCGCTTTACCTGCGTGAAATTCACGGGCGTGAAGACGGCCCTCCTCCGCCCGTCGACCTGGCCCGGGAAAAGCGTCATGGCCGGTTTATCCGTTTCCTGATCCGCGCCGGCCTTATTACCGCGTGCCATGATATATCAGACGGCGGACTTCTGTGCACCTTGGCTGAAATGGCGCTGGCCGGAAAAACCGGCGCCGCATTAACCGTACCCGCCGCCGCCAGCAGCCCGGCCTTCTGGTTCGGCGAAGATCAGGCACGCTATGTCGTCACCGCGCGCGGCCACCTGACCAGCGCGCTGATTACCCTGGCCGGATTTCTGGCCCGTGTGCCCGTCCAGACTGTCGGCGTCACGGCGCCCGGGCCTTTAAGCCTGGACGGCAAAGACCTGACGCGGGACCGGCTGGTGCAGCTCCATGAGGGATGGCTGCCCACCTATATGGGCGGCAGCCCCTAATTTTTCATAGCATAATATAAACTACGGATTCGCATCATAAATTACGGCTTTGGAAGCAGGCGCTGCAGCGCGGAAGAGGCTGTGCTGGCGAAGAAATTCTACTCTGTGTATACTGGGGCCATGTCATCTGATTAGAGGGTTTTTTAGCCATGGCCATGGAGCCGGGAGAGATCGAACGTCTGATCAGGGAGGGCATACCGGAATCGCAAGTCACGATTTCGGATCTGCGGGGCGACGGCGATCATTACGCCGCCTATGTTGTGTCGCCGGCATTCAGGGGCCGGACCCGGATACAGCAGCACCGCATGGTCTATGACGCCCTGAAAGGAAAAATGGATGGGGAGCTTCATGCTCTTGCCATCCAGACTGCGGTGCCTGAGGGATAAAAAAACAAGAACAGGGAAGTAAAAGGAGTAAAATGATGGAAAATATTGTCTTCGATCGCATACGCAAGGACCTTCAGAGCAACGATGTTGTACTGTACATGAAAGGTACAGCCGCCTTCCCCATGTGCGGATTTTCTGCCGCCGTGGTACAAATTCTCTCGCAACTGAGCGTTCCCTTCAAAGACGTAAATGTTCTGGAAGACAACGATATCCGCCAGGGTATCAAGGACTTCACCAGCTGGCCGACCATCCCGCAGCTGTATGTCAAGGGCGAGTTTGTCGGCGGCTGCGACATCGTCCGCGAAATGTTCGCGTCGGGAGAGCTGCAGGGCCTTCTCAAGCAAAACGGACTCCTGCGGAACGAAGCCGTAGCCTGATTTTTTCGGCTGCAGCCTGATTTAAGACTTAAATTAAAAAAATTTTTACATCCGCGACATTTTGGCGTCGCGGTGAATGCTGCATGACATGATCAGGCCAAACCCCATCAGAATGGCCAGCATGGCGGTGCCGCCGTAGGAGACAAGCGGCAACGGCGCGCCGACGACGGGAATAAGACCCATCACCATCGCCACATTCACAAAAACATACAGCGAAAAATTGACCATCAGGCCAAACGCGAGGATCCGTCCATAGGCATGGCGGCAGCGCAGCGCGATCCAGCCCGCATAGAAAAAGATCAGGCCGAACAAAAGAAGAAGAAACAGCCCGCCCAGAAGCCCCCATTCCTCTGCCCAGAGCGTGAAAATAAAATCCGTCTGCTTTTCGGGAAGAAAATTCAGATGGCTTTGCGTGCCATTAAGAAACCCCTTGCCGTCGATTCCCCCGGAGCCCAGCGCTATCTTCGACTGCGTAATGTGATAGCCCGCGCCCAGCGGGTCGCTTTCCGGGTTTAGAAAGGTCATGACGCGCTGTTTCTGGTAGTCGTGCATAAAATGCCAGAAGACAGGCGCTGCCACTGCGACCGCGCCGATGCCGGCCAGAAACAGCCATGCCGGCGCGCCCCCCACGAAGAATACGGCCGCGCCCGCCATCATGATCATAAGTGCCGTGCCCAGATCCGGCTGGAACATTACCAGCGCCACCGGCGTCAAAATCATCAGCGCAGGCGGCACCAGAAAGGTGATGCGTCGGAGATTTTCGGGCGTTGCCGCATGGAAATAGCGTGCCAGCGCCATGACCGTCGCCAGCTTCATGACTTCGGAGGGCTGAAGCTGGATAAAGCCCAGGTTGATCCAGCGCTGCGCCCCCATGCCGATATGGCCGACCACTTCGACGATTACCAGCAGGGCCAGCCCCAGCGCGTAACAGGGATAGGACATCCGGTACCAGACACGTATATCGACCAGCGCCACCATGATCATTCCCACAAGACCCACCGCAAACCGCGCCATCTGCCGCGAAGCCCAAGGGTTGAAACTCCCGCCCGCCGCTGAATAAAGCGAGATGAACCCGACGCTGGCCACCATGATCAGAAGAATCACCAGCCCCCAGCTGATCTGCCGCAGCCGCGACCAGAGCGCCGTGTCGCTGTTTATCTCAATGCCTCGCGCCATGATTTTATTTCGTCCTTCTCTTATGGCTTTTTCAGTTTCGCCCCTGTTTCCGGGGCCTTGGTTTCCGGCTCGCGGCCTTCCGCGGCTTTGTCCGACGATCCTTCCGGCAGCACCGCAGGCACCGGCTGTTTCGACGCGGGATCGCGCTGCTGCACCAGCATCAATATATCCTTGGCCATCGGGGCTGCGGTCAGGGCGCCGCCAACGCCATGCTCGACCACTACGCTGCACACATAGCGCGGGCTGGAGACCGGGGCATAACCTACGAAAAGCGCATGGTGCCTGTATTTCCAGGGCAGATCCTGGTTCTGGACACCCTCGATGCGATCCTGCCGCGAAATACGCTTGACCTGCGCCGTGCCGGTCTTGCCGCCCATCTGAAACTGCTCCTCCGGCATGCGGGAACCGTAAGCCGTACCACCTGGCATATTGACCACGCGGCGCATACCTTCCAGAATGATATCCATATTTTTCTGCCGGAAGCCCAGCGATATGTTGTCGTCCTGCGGCGCCCTTACCGGCACGCCATCAATATCATAGGTAAGCCAAGGACTCACTTTCTTGCCGCCATTGACAAGCCGTGCCGTCATCACGGCCAGCTGCAGGGGCGTGGCCAGAATATACCCCTGCCCGATGCTGGCGATAATACTTTCGCCGGGGTGCCACGTGTCGCCCATCTGCGCCTTTTTCCATGCCCGGTTGGGCATCAGGCCCGGCCTTTCCTCGCTCAGCTCGATATTGAGCTTTTCGCCGAAGCCCAGCTTGCGCGCGCAGTCGGCCAGGCGGTCAACGCCCAGATCCCGCGCGATGTTGTAAAAGAACACATCGCAGGATTCGGTCAGAGCCTTGGTAACATCGACACGCCCGTGCCCGCCTTTTTTCCAGCAATGAAAGCGCTCCTTTCCCAGATCGTAATGACCGGGACAGAAAAAGCCCGTATCGCGCGTAATGACCCCCGCCTCCAGCGCCGCCATCGCCGTCACCATCTTGAAGGTCGATCCCGGCGGATACTGGCCCGCGACCGCCTTGTTGTTCAAGGGCAGCCCCGGATTGGCCAGCAGCTCCTCCCACATATCGGCGGGAATGCCGTGAGTGAAACTATTAGGATCAAAACCGGGCCAGGAAGCCAGGGCATAAACCGCGCCGGTAAGCGCATCCATCACCACGGCTGAAGCACTTTGTTCTTTACCCAGGCGCTCATGCACGTAACGCTGCAGATCGGCATCAATGCTGAGCCGCACACGGCTGCCCGGGCGGCCGGGCGCGCGATTCAGTTCCCGCACTTCGCGCCCAAGCACATTGACCTCCACCTCCGCCGATCCGGCGGTGCCGCGCAGTTTCAGATCATAAGTCTTCTCAAGTCCTGTCTTGCCGATTTTGAGGTCAGGCAGGGACATGACAGGATCGGCCGTCATATCCGCCTTACTGACCGCCCCGACATAACCAACCAGATGCACGGCTGACCCGCCATAGGGATAGTGCCGTATCTCACCTTCGTCGATCGAAACGCCGGGCAGATCGGGCAGATTGACCTCGATCTTCGCGACTTCCTGCCATTCCAGACTGTCCCGTATCTCCAGCGGCATGAAGGCCGGCGCTTTTTCCGCCTGCTTGAGGACACGCTGGATATCGCGCTGGCTGACCGGGATCAGCTTCTGAACCCGGGAGATCGCCGTTTCAAGATTCTGGGTCTGCTCTGGCACCACCATCACGCGGAAATTCTGGGTGTTCACCGCCATGGCTACATCGTTGCGGTCAACGATCAGACCTCGCGAAGGCAAAAGCATCCGCAAATTGATGCGATTGTTTTCCGCCAGAACGCGGTAACGCTGGCCCTGCGCGATCTGGAGCCATGCCAGGCGTCCGCTCAGAAGGCCCAGAAAGCCCGCCTGCAGCGCACCGACAATAAAAGCCCGGCGAGTGAAAGTACGGGCACGGTCGTTGTCGCGTTCCATGGCTATATAATCAGGTCCTGTTTGAAGAAAGCCGCCTCAGACCCACAGGTTACTCAAGGAATGGCTCTTGATGCAACAGGCAGAAGGCGATGCGTGAACACCAGCAGCAGGGTTATGAACGGAAACAGGAAAAAGCTGACCAGCGCTGAGGCCGCCACCGGCAGCAAAGGCACCCAGTGGAGACCCGAAGCGAGCCCCAGCAGCACCCACTGGACGAAACTTTCCACAGTCGCCACAAGGACAAAAACCGCCCATATGCTGATATAAGGCTGACCCATCAGGAATCGGCGCTGGTCCGAGACGATCCAGCGCACCACGATCAGAATAAGGGCATTCAGCCCCAGCGGGGTGCTGCCGATCACATCTGTGATCAGACCCAGCGTAAAACAAAGATAAGGCGGTACAATGGTCGGTCGGTAAATCGACCAGTAATACACGGCCATCAGGACAAGATGCGGCTTAACCGCGCCCATTGCCGGCAGAGGCACAGAGACGAAACTAAGACAGAGCAGTCCGGCCAGCAGAATTTGTGGAATGATCAGCCGCGCCATATAATCCAGCTGGCGCAGCCGACGGTCAAAGCCGTAGATCAAGGTAAACCTTCGAGGAGATTGGGATCGCTGTCGACAGAGACGACACGCACGAAGGAGGCCCGGCCCGGATCGGCGAAGGGCCTGACAGCCCAATTCCCGTCCTTGCGCTTGACGACCTCGCCCACCGGCAGGCCATAGGGGAATATTCCGCCAAAGCCGGATGTAATGACGCGCGCGCCCTCTTCAGGAACGCTACCGGCCGGCAGGTGTTCGAGGTGCGGCAGGTTGTCATTCCCGCCGGCAAGGATGGCGTGATAGGCTTTTCCATCAATAATGACGGGAATTCGTGAGTTAATGTCGGTTATCAGCAGGACACGCGCCGAGCGCTCTCCCGCTTCCAGAACGCGGCCAATCACGCCCTCGCCCGACAGAACGGCCTGACCCTTGTCGACACCTTGCTTCTTTCCCGAGAGAAGAAGAAGCGTCCGCACATAAGTGCTACCAGGATCAGCGATCACCTGTGCGGTCGTATACTTATGCTGAGGCGCGAGCGTGATATTCAGAAGTTTCTGCAGCGACTCGTTCTCTGATTTGAGCACCAGCGCGGTCTGGTACCATTCGCGCAGGCGGGTGTTTTCTTCCTGCAGGCGGGCGTTTGCTTCCTGCAGCTCAGCAAGACCGCTGACCATGCGCACATAGGCGGCCGCCTTCTGCACCGGTGTATTGACCAGCGCCATGGCCGGCGCGAGCATGTCGGCAACACCCGTGCGCAGACCCTGCAAATTTCCCGGACGCACGGCGGACACCGCGAACAACGCGAGCGCCAGAACAAAAAATATCAGAGTTGACAGGCGTGAGCCCCACAGCGGCAGGGACAAAATCCGGCTGGAACTTTTTGCGTGAAGACGACGCCTCAAATCTAAAATCCTTCCCGTAAGGACTATTCCAGAATCTCAAGCACTACAGTTTTTATTATAAAGACAAGGAGTTCAAGAAGTTGTTAACGGATACGAACAGATCCGTATACTATCTATGGTAAAGAATAAACTCGATTCCGGCAAGTGCCAGCTGCCCCCGTGCTCACTTGCCCGCAGCTATGAAAACTCCGTCCCAGCTCGCGTCCGGCGGATTTTTCTTCAGCTCGGCAACACGCTCGGCATAAAGACTGTAGAGGTTCTGAAGGCGTCCGGCCGCCAGCTCCCGGCTCTCGGCCAGCAGCCGTTCCGCCTCGCCGAATTCCCGGCCCCGGTAGCTAGCAATCATGGCTTCGTGAACTTTCTGCCAGGTCCGGAAAGCGTCGGGCCGGGCATACTCCTCATCCCCCAAAAGCGCGAATACGCGGGCAGGCAGGGTCCGCCCTTTTACCTGCAGCAGGTCCAGCTCCAGCGTCGCGAAGTCGGGAATGCGCCGCCGCGTTTCCTCGCTGATCAGGATACTGGCGCTATAGGTCTTGGTCTGCCCCTCGAGGCGGGAGGCCAGGTTGACCGTATCGCCGATAGCGGAATAGGCGAAACGCTGGCGCGAACCCATGTTCCCGACGGAGGCCGGGCCGGTATTGAGGCCGATTCCCGCCTTGAGCAGAAGCGGCGGACGCCCGGCGGCCTCGGCCTTCGCCCGCAGATCGTCGTTGATCGGATCCAGCGCCTTGTTCATCCGCACCGCCGCCATGCAGGCGTGGCGCGCGTGGTCGGGATCGTCGAGCGGGGCGTTCCAGAAAGCCATCATGGCGTCGCCCATATATTTGTCGATTGTGCCGCGGTGGCTCATGACCAGATCCGACATCGGCGTCAGGAAATCGTTCATCAGCTGGATCAGCTCCTCAGGCTTCATATGCTCGGCGATCCCCGTGAAGCCGCGAATGTCGGTGAACATCACGGTCAGCTCCCGCGTCTCACCGCCCAGCTTGAGCTTGTCGGGACTGCTCGTGAGCTCTTTCATGAAGTCAGGAGAGATATAGAGACCGAACGCCTCACGGATATGCTTGCGCTCAAGTTCTGTGCGGATATAGGTCAGCAGCGTTGAGGCAACGAACAAAAAGCCGATGCACAGGCTGGCATAGATAGGATCAAACAGCAGTCCCGTGTTAATATAGGCATGCCAGGCCGCAAAAAATATGCCGGCGATGAAGGCGCCGCTCATGGCGCCGGTTACAAATATCCCGGCAAAAGGCGTCAAAAGCACAATTAGCAAACCCACGAAAAAAATGCCGTAATTTTCTATTGATTTGATAAAGTTACTCCTGAGGATGAAATCTCCTTGCATGATCTGCTCAACTACATTCACATGAACTTCGACGCCAGGAATATAAAGGCCAAGAGGGGTTGAACGAACATCCCGCAGACCCTCTGGACTGGCGCCTACAAAAACAATCTTGTCTTTTATGCGCGAAGCGACTTCGTCATGAAAAGCGGGGTCAAGGATTTTATAGGCCGAGATATATTCCTTTTTTTTATCAATATTGCGAAAATGAACCCAAAACACTCCGTCTGTCTCAACGGGCACACGATATTTCGGTTCAAATCCGCTTGGACCATACTTCCCGATTTCAAGCGTAAACTCAGAATCAAACATGCCCAGAACTTTGTTACGCGAAAGGCGGAGAACGCCATCCTGACCGGCCGTGGCAATTCGCAGGGCCTCAAGATTTAAAGAAGGATAAATATTTGCGCGAGACGGCCTGAAATCTCCGCCAAAAATCAGGGATATTTTTCTAATTATCCCGTCTGTGTCAGGCACCGCCATAAAGCTCCCGCTTCCCGCTGCGCTCTTATCTATCTGCGGTAAATTGGTCGCCACACCCCACATTCTTCTAGCTTTAGCAAAAAAAAGATCCTTTTCACCCTTAGGTGCCTGAATCGGTTTTACCACCAACGGCGGCCGCCGCGTGTCTGCCGCACCTGCCATCGTATATCCCATCACAACATTGCCTGCATTTTTAATCGCGTCACCAAATATGAGGTCATTGTCGGGAAGATCAGAGATTTTTTCCCTTACGGATCTGTAATCTTCGGTTTCAGGCAATCCTTGAATAATACGCTCAGGAGATGTTCTGTCCGGCTCTCCGAAGACCACATCAAAGGCCGTCACCCTGGCATCCATCGCCGCCAGATTCTCAACCATTTTAGCTAGAACGCTGCGCGGCCAGGGCCACTGCCCCAGTCTTTCGAGGGACTCTTCATCTATATCGACAACAATGACGGGATGGTCCGGCGGCGTTTCGCGCGGGTGCAGATTGTTATACTTATCGAACATCGCATATTGCAGCTTCATCCGCCATGGATTCTCGGAGTCGTTTCCGGCAGACGCGGCGAACAGCAAAACCAAAAGCACTAAAAAAT
>JANWLB010000037.1 GCA_025451095.1 Alphaproteobacteria bacterium | reverse complement strand
TGCCGTGCACCCATGGCAGCGGGATTGCCAGCGCGATAACAAAGAAGATCGGTATCCAGATAGGCCAGAACCTCCTTCTCCAGCGCCGCGCGTTGCGCGGGAATCCGTTCCTGTACCGTCACCAGAATCTGAGTCAGCGGCAAATCTTCCTGCCGGATCTGCGCGCCCTGCGCTGCCCATTCCTTCAGGATTCCATCTGCAAGTCCTTCCTCGGGCACTGTCAGTATCCGGCCTTCCGGTGTTTTGACGGGCCGGCCGTCCAGATGGATTTCAAATCCGCCCGGGCATGGAGCGCGGGTCACAACTTTATAAAAGCGCTTCATTTTGAGGAGGCTTCGATCAGATGATGGCACGAATCGCTGCCCTTCAGAGGGCTGTCTTTCAAAAAGCCCCCGATAAAATCACGGTCATCGCGATCCAGATCAGGCGTGCTTTTTTCTTTTTCCGGCGCTGCGGCGCTCAGCTCCGGCTGATTCCACGGGCCTTTTACCAGAAGCGCCCCGGAAGGGCTTTCCGGGCGGGCGGCCAGCCGCAGATCGACCGTTCCCGCGCGTAGACTAACCGCACCGCCGCCCGCGAGCGTGCGGGTACCATAGGATGCCGCCATCGTGCTCTGTGCCGGCTTCCCGTCCTCCAGATCGAGACGGGAAAAAAGGCAGCTCAGGGCCTGCTTTTCCGATGACCCGAAGACCCGGGCCGGGATGCCGGGACTTAAAAACACGGCCGGGCGCGTGGCCGCGTCCTTAAAAGCCACCAGAACCCGGACCTGCAGGCGATCGCCCGATTTGAGCAGCAGCAAACGTCCCTGCGCGGGCCGGCCGTAGAGCTCCGCCTTTGTAAAATCCAGCTGCATGCCACCGTCATCCGCGCGCGATAAAGCCCCTTCGTCGACTTTCAGAGCCGGGGACGAAAAGGTGAAAGCACCGAATTCCGGCCGGGTAAACTAAGGACGACCCATAATGCTTGTACCCCGCTCCATTTTCATGCGGCCGGTAAAAGCGTCGGCGCCATAGAGTCCCGTCAGCACGGCTTCCGGCATCTCGCCGCCGGAAATCGACAGGGATACGGATTTAAATTCCTGCGGCGCCCACTCGCCCTTGCGGACATCAAGGTCTTTTATGGTGAGCTCCTGCAGACGGCGCTGAGAAAGCACCAGATCCCAGAAATTCATCGAAAGAGCCAGTGAACCAAGGCTTACGGCCTCGTCGGTTTCGCCCTCATGAACAAAACCCAGGCGTCCTGCAGCCACACGCACATCGGGATAAAATTTCATATATTCGAACCGGCCGATACGAGCCTTCATTCCGCTGGCCGTTGTCAGATAATCTTCCAGACCCTTTTTTAGAGGTTCGCGCGCGCCGCCCAGCGCGCTGAGCATCAGCAAGCTCAGGCAAACAAGGCCGGCGATAACGGCAATGAGCCAGAAAATCCGTCGCCGCCTGCGCGCGGCCGGTGTCGGCGCCGTCTTTTTTTCGTGAAAAAGCACCATGATCTACTCGTCCTCTTCCGGCTCTTTCGGCTTGACGATGCCGGTTTTGACCAGCGCCCGGCATACATCCATATATTGGCAAAGCTCCGGCGTCAGGGAGCCGTTATTGACCAGGTGCCAGAAGAGCCGCCGGATTTTCAATCCTTCCGGCGAGTTTTCATCGACACCTTTTTCAGGATGGGGGAAATTGAGACAGCGGCCTTCGTCAATACAGGCCTGCAGATCCTTTTCGTCCATGATCTCGCCGCGCGCCGCAAGTCGGGCGGCCATGATCATGCGTCCCTGATCCGCATCCAGAACATCGAGCGGGTCCAGTTTATATCTCTCCTGAATCGCCGCACGACTGACGCAGGAAGGAAGGATAGTATTTTCCTTGAGGACCTTGTCCACGCACTCCTGATGGAAAAGCGCAAGGCGGGGATCGATATGAATTTTCGGGGAAGACCGGAAAAAATCCGGCAGAAAAAATCCGGCCAGAACGATGAAGACCGCCAGCGCAACAACGGCGATGCGGCGCTGCATCAGCCCCTCAAATGCATTCCGCAGACGTTTTACCTTATCAGGGATCATGGCTGCGATTATAGGCGCCCGCGGTCCTCGTGAAAAGGAGCATATCCCGCTAAAATCTTATCGGCGGCGCCTGTGTCAAACCCCAGCATTTTCATGCTTTTTTGCATGTCCGGGGGCAGCGGCGCGATTATATCCAGAGTCTCCCGCCCCTGCGGCACTATCAGACGCCGTGCGTGAAGATGGAGCCGCGGCGAAAGATCAAGCCCCTCAAGCCGGGCCGCTGATCCTCCGTATTTGCCATCGCCCAGAATGGGGCAATTCAAAACATCGGCCGCGTGGACCCTGATCTGGTGCGTGCGCCCCGTACGCGGCGAAAAGGCGACGAAAGCTGCTTTTTTACCCGCCCGCTCAATAACAAAAAAGTCAGTGACGGCCGACTTGGAATCCTCTCCCTCATCAACCACCATGCGGTCCTTGATCGGCCCTTTCGCCTTGGCCAGAGGCGCGTTGATCGTGCCTTCATTCTGCTCCGGCGCGGGAACGACGATTGCCCAGTATATTTTTCGCGCGCGCCGGTCATGAAACGCCTTGCCCAGACGGCGCACGGATTCAGTTGCACGCGCCAAAAGCAAAACGCCCGACGTGTCCCTGTCCAGTCGGTGGATCAGGCGCGGCCGCCGTTCTTTTTTGTCCTTCAGCAGCGGCAACAGGCCGTCTATATGGCGCTCCACCCCACCGCCGCCCTGTGAAGCAATATCGCCGGGCTTATTCAGGGCGATAATATCGCCATCGTCGTAGATGATCAGGGATTCCATGTAGGCCCTGTCGTCCAGGGTCAGCTTGCGGGGCGGCTTCTTTTCCTCGCCCCGGTCCTCGATTGGAGGCAGACGCACTTCTTGTCCTGCCGATAGCCGCGCATCGGTTTTCGCGCGTTTGCCGTCGATCTTAATGGCGCCCTTACGGATCAGTTTCTGGGCCAGCGCATAAGGCAATTCCGGCACCCGTTTTTTCAGCCAGCGGTCCAAACGCTGTCCTTCGTCCTCTTCCCCGACCACGAGTGAACGAATGCCTGTCATCCCGGCGCCATAAGCCGGACGAGAACCATGCCGCCATAGAGGGATAAAACAGGGACAAGCAGCGAGGCAAAAACATAAAGGAGGGCGGGCGCCGTATCTCCGCGCTGCAGCATAGTCACGGTATCCAGGGAAAAGGCGGAAAAAGTAGTGAAGCCACCCAGAAAACCTACCGTCAGCAGCGCACGTATGACCTGCGGCGGTTCCCAGACCAGCGCAAAGAAGGAAATCAGCAGCCCCATGACAAGCGAGCCGATGATATTCACGGCCAGCGTGCCCCAGGGAAAGTCTCCCGACAGCGCTCTGGTTGCTATAATATTCACCATGTGGCGTGCGAGAGACCCCAGGGCCCCGCCTCCGGCTATGGCTAATGCGAGTCTCATCTGCTACCCTTTCTGTAAGAAAGTCATTTTTTTGCCACCTTTCCTGCCCACCATTAAAAGCAGGAAAACCAGCCGAAGGAAAGTCCCCGTCCGATGCTTGACTGGATCTTCAATGCGGAAATATGGGCCAGCTTTTTAACCCTGAGCGTCCTGGAAATCGTTCTGGGGATCGACAATATCATCATCCTGTCGATTATCTGCCGCCGTCTTCCTGCTAACAAACAGGCCCGGGCGCGCCTGATCGGCCTGGCGCTGGCGCTGGTCATGCGGGTGATCCTGCTGGCCTGCATCGCCTGGCTGTCACGCCTTAATACAACCGTTTTCAGCCTGCTGGGCCAGGACATATCATGGCGCGACCTTGTGCTTTTTGGTGGCGGTCTGTTCCTTCTCTGGAAGGCCACGACAGAAATTCACGCCGAGATGGAGGGCGCCGATGAAAAGGAAATCAGCCCCAAAGCCAACCTCATGTTCCTGGTTATTTCGCAGATCGTGATGATCGATCTTGTCTTCTCGCTTGATTCAATCTTTACCGCCGTCGGCGTGGCCGAACATCTGCCGGTCATGGTGGCCGCAATTGTCATCGCTATCCTGATAATGCTGTTCGCCTCGGGGCCGGTCAGCGACTTTGTAAACGCACACCCCACAGTCAAGATGCTTGCCCTGTCCTTTCTGATCCTGGTCGGTGTGCTCCTGATTGCAGATGGCTTCTCGTTCCACATACCGCGCAGCTACCTGTATTTCGGCATTGGATTCTCGCTGAGCGTGGAAACTCTGAACCTGATCGCCAGCGACCGCCGGAAAAAGCGCGGAAAAGCCGGTCATTAGCGGCCTTTCAAGCGTTTCGGCGAGCCCTCATCTTTTTCCAGTACTCAAGGCGCTTGCGGATTTCCCGCTCGAAGCCGCGCTCCGGCGGCGCATAGAATTCATGCCTGGCCATGCCGTCGGGAAAATAATTCTGGCCTGAGAAGGCATCCTCGGACGCGTGATCATATTCATAGCCCTCGGCATAGCCGAGATCTTTCATCAGGCGGGTCGGTGCGTTCAGTATATGCATCGGCGGCGTGAGCGACCCTGTATCCAGGGCCGCGTCCCGCGCCGCACCATAGGCGGTATAGGCCGCGTTCGATTTGGGCGCCGTCGCCAGGTAAATCAACGCCTGTGCCAAAGCCAGCTCCCCTTCCGGTGAGCCCATGCGCTCGAACGTTTCCCACGCGGCCAGGCACAGCGGCAGCGCCTGCGGATCGGCCAGCCCGATATCCTCCACCGCCATTCGGGTCAGGCGGCGGCCGTTATAACGAGGGTCCTCGCCTCCTGCCAGCATGCGGGCGAACCAGTAGAGCGCCGCATCGACATCAGAGCCACGGACGGATTTGTGAAGCGCCGATATCAGGTTGTAATGGGCGTCATCCGCCTTGTCATACAAAGGGGCGCGGCGATTCACCAACCGTGTCAGCGCCGCCGTATCCAGTTTCTCCTTCTGCGCCAGAACCTGCTCCGCCATAGACAGGACATAGCGTCCGTCGCCGTCCGCCATCGCCTTGAGCGCCGCGCGGGCATCCGGCGTCAGGGGCAGAGCATGCCCCGCTTCAGCTTCAGCGCGGCGAAGCAGGGTTTCCAGCGCTGTGTCATCCAGCCGCTTGAGCACAAAAACCTGGCAGCGGGATAAAAGCGCGCCATTGAGTTCAAAAGACGGATTTTCCGTGGTTGCGCCAATCAGGATGATCGTGCCGTCCTCGACCACCGGCAGGAAAGCATCCTGCTGCGATTTGCTGAAACGGTGGATTTCATCGACAAAAAGGAGCGTGCCTTTACCGTTGCGCCGCCGCAGCCGGGCGCCCTCAAACACTTTTTTCAGATCGGCCACACCGGAAAAAATGGCGGAAATCTGCTCGAAATGCAGATCCGTATGTCCAGCCAGAATCCGCGCCAGCGTCGTCTTACCGCATCCCGGCGGGCCCCAGAGAATCAGCGAGGACAAGCGCCCGGCATCCGCCATCTTGCGTACCGGCCCGTCAATTCCGGTCAGATGCTCCTGCCCGGCGATATCTTCAAGCGCCTGCGGCCGCAGCCGGTCCGCCAGAGGGCGGGAGGATTCATCGTTAACCGCTTCTTTTGCGAATAAATCAGCCATGGTGAATCTATAAAGAGTTTAAAGAAGGTTTTGGCCTGTTTTTTTATTGACATAACAAAAGGGTCTGGGGTATGACCTCCCTTAAACGAATGGAGAGCATAAATGTTAAAAACAGGCCCCTCGCTTTTAGTCGGTTCCCTTTTTGGATTGAGCGCCTATTTCAATTCACCGGAAGTGGCAGACAGCGTTACCCGTCTGGTTATCAGCGCCACCACCGGCGCCGTGACTGTATTAGGCTGCAATGTCGGTTTTAGTGCCGGTGAAATAATAACCGGGCTCAAGCTTGATCCCGTGTCCGTACACTTTGGATTCAATAAAAATCCATTACCGAAAACCCTTACAGTATTGGCATTGACCCTTGCCGCTGCTCTCGGGTCTTACAAGTATGCGCGCAGCAGCCTATCCGATTTTGTTGTAAAGCAGCAGAACTCGCAGCCGGCCTGCGCACAGAAGGTTTCTCTGGCGCCTCCGCAGGGAGACTATCCTCGGGTTAAATTCGGCTAAGAGGCTTTTTACCGGACAATAACCTGACGCTTCTGCCCGTCGCGGGAAATAATCAGCTGCCAGCCTTCCGGCGCCGTCTTGTTCAAGGCCTTCTGCAGGTCATCGACGCGGCCGATTTTAACGCCATTAACGCCAACAATGACGTCGCCGGCATGCACGATCCGCAGCGCCACAGCGCCATTGTCGACTTCCGTCACGACAACGCCTTCTTCATCATTTATACCCTGCTCAACCTCCACCGCCGGATTGATATTGCTTACATGCACGCCGTTCAGAGGGTGATAGCCGGTCAAAAGCGTTTCCTGGCGCGGCGGGTCTTCAGGCGGCGCAATCGCCTTGATACGAAGCGTCTGCAAGACACCCTTGTGGCTTATATCGAGGTCCGCCTGCTCGCCGATCGGCACCGTTGCCAGCCGGAATTTCATCTCTGATGGATCGTGAACCGGACGGCCGTTGATCGCCACGATGACATCGCCTACCTCAAGCCCGGCTTTCTTCGCAGGGCTTGCGCCATGCAGCGCGGAAACCAGAACACCGCCCGGCTTTTTAAGGCCCATGCTGTCCGCGATATCCTGCGTAATCCCTTGCGCCTGAACGCCCAGCCACGCCCTGACCACGCCGTGACTGCCATCGCCGCCCGCTTTTCCCGCAGCAATCACGGTTGCGACCATTTCGGAGGGTATGGCAAATCCGATTCCCAGTGAGCCGCCGTCCCTGGAAAAGATCGCGGAATTAATACCAACTATGCCGCCATCCATGGCGACCAGCGGCCCGCCGGAATTCCCCGGATTGATGGCAGCGTCGGTCTGAATAAAAAAATTGAAATCATTGATGTTAAGCGAGGAGCGCGCCAGCGCCGAGACAATGCCGCTGGTCACCGTCTGGCCGACACCGAACGGATTGCCGATCGCCAGGACCATATCGCCGACTTCGAGCTTCTCACTAGGCTCCAGCGTAGCAAAAGGGAGCTTTTCCTCACCTGGTTCAACTCTCAGAACCGCAAGATCAGAAGGCGCATCCTCCAAAAGTTTTTTGGCCTCAAACTCACGCCCGTCCGGGAGCACGACTGTGATTTCATCCGCGCCATGCACCACATGCGCATTCGTCACAATAAGGCCGTCCGCCTCGACGATCAGGCCGGAGCCCAGGGAACGTTCAACCTGGCGACGATTTAGACCCCCCGCCCCCATATTGTCTCCGAAAAACTGATCAAAAAAAGGATCGTTCATGAAGGGGCTGACACGACGCGTGACCACGCGTTTGCTGTAAATATTGACGACGGCCGGGGCTATCTGTTTGACCAGCGGCGCGAAAGACAGAGATATCTGGGTGCGATTTTCAGGGACCGTTTTCGCCGTTTCCTGCGCTTCGGCCGGAAGAGCGGTCAGCAAAAGAGTGGAAAAAACAAAGGCTGTCAAAAAACGTTGCATAGCGAAAATCTAGTCCTGCCCCCGGTGTCTGGCAAGGGGCGGAAAAAACCCGTCTTTGACGGCTTTTTTCTATAATAGTTCAGGAGCCGCGCAAAAACCGCATCATTGGACAAAACTGGACAAAGCAAAAAGCGGGCCGTAAAGCCCGCTTTTTCAATTCCCTTATTTCAAACGGCTGTTAACCGGCCGCTGCCTTTTTCTTGGCCTTCTTCGGCTTGGCTTCGGCGGCCGGAGCTTCCGGTGCGGACGCAAAGTCATTTGCGGCCGACTGGTCCGGGCCGCTGTCCTTGCCTTTGGCTTCGGGATCGCGATCAACCAGCTCGATGACGGCCATGGGCGCGGCATCACCATAACGGAAGCCCGCCTTCAGGACACGGATATACCCGCCCTTGCGGTCTTTGTAGCGCGTCGCCAGCGTTTCGAACAGCTTGGCCACCTGCGTTTCGTCGCGCATAATCGAAATCGCGCGGCGACGGTTGGCAAGTCCGCCTTTTTTGCCCAGGGTAATCAGCTTCTCAACAAAGGGGCGCAGCTCCTTGGCTTTGGGCAGGGTCGTCACGATCTGCTCGTGCTTGACCAGCGCCGCCGCCATATTGGCAAACATGGCCAGGCGATGCTGGCTTTTACGGTTCAGTTTACGCTGTTTAATATTGTGTCTCATTTCAGCATCTCCTTTTTGATCGCCGCGGCCTCACTCATGAAGCCATTTTCAAATATTCCGCCAGCATGTCGCCATGGAAGGCGGAAAAACGGGCACCACGCCCAAAACAGACAGACCGGCGGCCACACCCGCCGGTCTGAATTCTTTTAACTAGAACGGGTCCTCGATCTTGCGGGCCATGTCCTCGATATTCTCAGGCGGCCAGCCTTCGACCTGCATGCCCAGATGCAGGCCCATGCTGGTCAGGACTTCCTTGATCTCGTTCAGCGACTTCCGGCCAAAGTTCGGCGTGCGGAGCATGTCGCTTTCGGACTTCTGAACCAGGTCGCCAATATAGACGATGTTGTCGTTCTTCAGGCAGTTTGCCGAGCGGACGGAGAGCTCGAGCTCGTCCACCTTGCGCAGCAGGTTGCGGTTGAACGGCAGCTCGTCTTCTTCTTTCTTCGCCAGAACTTCTTTCGGCTCCTCGAAGTTAATGAAGACCTGAAGCTGGTCCTGAAGGATGCGCGCGGCATAGGCCACGGAATCTTCGGGCGTGATAACGCCGTTGGTTTCGATGTTCAGGGTCAGCTTGTCGTAGTCGGTAATCTGGCCGACGCGGGTATCTTCCACTTCGTAGGAGACCTTACGCACGGGCGAAAACACGCTGTCCACGGGGATCAGGCCAACCGGCGCCTCTTCGGGGCGGTTCTGCGCCGCCGGGCGGTAACCCTTGCCGGTATTGACGGTCATTTCCATGTTCAGCCGCGCGCCCTTGTCCAGCGTGCAGATCACGAGATCAGGATTCATGATCTCAATGTCGGCACCGGCCTCGATCATGCCGGCCGTCACTTCGCACGGACCTTCCGCGTGAAGGCGCATTTTCTTCGGGCCCTCGACATGCATGCGCACAGCGATTGCCTTGATGTTCAGAACGATGTCGGTCACGTCTTCGCGCACGCCCTCGATCGACGAGAACTCGTGCAAAACACCCTCGATCTGGACGGCCGTTACGGCGGCGCCCTGAAGCGAGGAGAGCAGAATGCGGCGCAGCGCATTGCCCAGGGTAAGACCGAAGCCGCGCTCCAGCGGTTCGGCCACGACTTCGCCCGTCGTCTTCGGATCGGTACCGTGATCGACTTCAACTTTCGAGGGCTTAATCAGTTCCTGCCAGTTTTTCTGTATCAAGACGTCTCTCCTTCATCCTTTTAAAAGGCAAATACGGGTATAGGTAATAAATAATCGGAAGCCCGTTTAATCCGGGCTCCGCCTTAAACTCTTCTTCTCTTGCGCGGACGGCAGCCATTGTGCGGAACCGGCGTAATGTCGCTGATCGCGCGGATGGCAAACCCAACCGACTGCAGGGAACGCAGAGCCGATTCACGGCCGGCGCCCGGACCTTTGACCCGGACTTCGAGCTCGCGAACACCGTGCTCCATAGCCTTGCGGCCCGCATCTTCCGCGGCCATCTGTGCCGCGTAAGGCGTGGATTTGCGTGAACCCTTGAATCCCATCATGCCTGCTGAGGACCATGACACGGTATTGCCCTGGGCATCCGTGATGGTGACCATCGTGTTGTTGAAGCTGGCATTCACGGGCGCGATGCCGGCCACGATGTTCTTTTTGGTTTTTTTCTTGGGCTTGCCTGCCGTTTTGGCGGGGGCCTTGTCCTGGTTCTTTTCTGCTGCTTCTTTAGCCATGATCTGTGCTCCCCTTAATTATTTCTTGGTCGGCGCTTGTTTTTTGCCGGCGATCGTCTTGGCCGGGCCTTTGCGCGTACGGGCGTTGGTCTGCGTTCTCTGGCCGCGGACAGGCAGGCCGGCGCGGTGACGCAGGCCGCGCCAGGCGCGCATGTCCATCAACCGCTTGATGTTCAGCGACACTTCGCGGCGCAGATCGCCTTCGATCAGCAGCTTGGCAGTCTCGATTTCCTTACGGATAGCGTTGAGCTCGTCTTCAGTCAGCTCTTTCATGCGGCGCTGCGGGTCGATACCGGCAGCCTTGCAAATTTTCAGAGCTGTGGGACGGCCAATGCCGTGGACATAGGTCAGCGCGATAGGAGCGCGTTTATTGTCGGGTACGTTAACACCGGCGATACGGGCCACTTTGAGTTCTCCTTTTTTTCAATTTCAACCGAACCGTAAAGCCGGTTTAACCCGGGGCCGGTTCGTATACCAAAATCAGGACGTCTTCTCCGTTAAGAGACCGACCGGAAGCTCCGTCAATCCCCTTTAAAAACGCCTATCCCCTTGCAGAGATGGCCGGATTATAGGGATTTCCGCCCTTCCGTCAACAAAAGAATCTGTGGATAAGTACGATTTTTAACGGTTTTATTGAAAATCTGAAATTAACATAATTTTTGGCCCGGCAGGCCGCGTTCAGGGCGCGGGCGCCGGTTTCGCCGCCGCGGGCGGCACAAAGGATGCGGCGGGCTTCTCCAGCGCCTGACAGATCGCAGCGCGCACAGCTTCCGCCTCCTTCGTGGCATCCACCTGGATCAGGGCACCTGTGCCCGCATAATAGGCAGAAACAGGGGCCGTCTCCTGCCGGTAGGTTTCCATGCGATGCCGAAAGGTGGCGTCATCATCGTCATTGCGCTCTGGCGGCGTACCGGAAACAACCACGGCGGCCAGGGCCTCCTGCCGCCGCTTCCGGTGGCGTTCGTCCAGGACAGCCTGATCCGCCGTCAACTCTATGACCTTCAGGGAAAGATTGCGGGCGGCCACTATCTGAGCAAATTCTTCGGCCTGATCCAGGCTGCGGGGAAAGCCGTCCAGCAGGAGGCCCTTGATTCCGCCCGCGCTGATTTTTTCATCCAGCAGCTCCCGCACCGCACCGGTGACGACAGCCCCGGGAACGAGGTCCCCTGCGTTCATGATGGCGGCAATGCTATCCCCCAGCGCATCGCCCTGTTTTGAGCGCGCACGCAGATACTCACCGGCGGAAAAATGAAAAAATCCGTCCTGTTGAAAATGGCGGGCCTGCGTGCCCTTTCCGACAGCGGGCGGCCCCAACAGTACAACGATATCCATGTGTATTCCCTAAAATCAGGGCCGGTCCCTAACCGGCGCTGGCGCGGCTTTGCCGCCCCTTTAAAATGCTTCTTATTTCGCCTTTTACGGCGTCGATGGGCATCATACCGTCAATCCGCCTCAAAAGCCCAGCTTTTTCGTAATAAGGAGTGATGGGGGCTGTCTGCTCGCGGAAAACCTTAAGGCGGGAGCGCAGGGTTTCTTCGTTATCGTCGCTGCGGACCTCTTTGCCGGCGGCCTTTGTCTCGGCCACCCGCTTGTTCAGGCGGGTTATGAGCTCGTCCTCATTAACCACCAGCTCGATCACCGACGCCAGGGGCCGGCCTTTGTCGGCCAGCATCCGGCCCAGTGCCTCGGCCTGGGCTACGGTACGGGGGAAGCCATCAAATATGACCCCAGCCGCGCAATCCGGTTGATCGATCCGGGAGGCTATCATGCCGATGATGATGTCATCCGGCAGCAGGTCGCCCCGATCCATGATTTCCTTGGCCTGCGCACCCAGCTTCGTACCCGCCTTCACTTCGGACCGGAGCATGTCGCCGGTCGAAAGCTGCTTCATGCCGAAATCTTCTTCCAGCATTTTGGCCTGTGTACCCTTACCGGCGCCTGGCGGGCCTAAAAGAATCAAGTTCATCGCGTGCGCCCTTTGAGCTTGGCCTTCTTGATAAGCCCTTCATACTGGTGTGCGATCAGGTGAGAGTGGATCTGCGCCACTGTATCCATTGTCACGTTGACAACGATCAGAAGACTGGTGCCGCCGAAATAGAACGGCAGGCTGTAATGCGCGATAAGGATCTCGGGCAGAAGACAGACGAAGACAAGATACATAGCTCCCGCAAGCGTGATGCGCGTCAAAACCTGGTCGAAATATTCGGCCGTCGGCGCGCCGGGACGAACGCCAGGCACAAAGCCGCCGTAACGGCGCAGCATGTCGGCATTGTCCTGCGGGTTGAAAACCACCGCGGTGTAAAAGAACGAGAAAAATATGATCAGCGACGCATACAGGGTCATGTAAAGCGGCTGACCGTGCTGCAGTATGCGGGCAATGGCTGCGGTAAAATCGCCGCCCCCGGCGCCGCTGAACCCGACGATGGTCAGAGGCAGAAGCAGCAGCGACGAAGCAAAGATCGGCGGAATCACGCCTGAAGTGTTGAGCTTTAGCGGTATGTGGTTCTGGTCGCCCATGAACATACGATTGCCCGTCTGCCTCTTGGGATACTGAACGACGATGCGCCGCTGCGCCCGCTCCATGAAGACGATAAAGGCGATCACGCCCGTTACCATCGCAAAGATGACCAGCATTTCGAGAACGTTGAAACGACCCTGCCGTCCCAGCTCCAGCGTGCTGGCCACCGCGTGGGGCAGGCCGGCGACGATACCGGAGAAGATAATCAGCGATGTGCCATTGCCGACGCCACGCTGGGTGATCTGCTCGCCCAGCCACATCAAGAAGACCGTGCCGCCGACGATCGTCACCACCGTCGAAAAACGGAAAAACAATCCAGGATCGACGACAGCGGAGCCGCCAGCGCCCTGCATGTTTTCAAGGCCAACCGCAAGACCATAAGCCTGGAGCGCGGCCAGGAGAACCGTGAGGTAGCGCGTATACTGGTTGATCTTGATGCGGCCGATCTCACCTTCCTTCTTCAGCGCTTCGAGTTTGGGCGAGAGCGATGTCGCCAGCTGCATAATAATGGAAGCGGAGATATAAGGCATGATGTTCAGGGCAAAAATGGTCATGCGCTTGAGCGCACCGCCCGCGAACATATTGAACATGTCGAGAATACCGCCGCCGCGCTGGGAATAAATTTCATTCCAGACGGACGGGTCGATTCCCGGGATGGGAATAAAGGAGCCGAGTCGGTAAACCAGCAATGCGCCCATAACAAACAGGAGGCGTTTTTTAAGCTCCGTCGCCTTGGACAGGGCACCCCAGTTAGCGTTTTTTGCAAGCTGTTCGATGGCGGAGGCCATAAATCACAACCCCTTGATATGGTGAACGATGAACCTGTTGTTCATAACCGGATTCAGCCCGTGCTTCAAGAGCAAAGGGCCGACCGCAACCCATGTGTCACAGCTAAAAGGCAGCGCGTCGCGAATGGATAAAAACTCCTCAGGTTTAACATATGAATAAGCCCGCCATTGGGCGGGCTTATTTATTCCATGACGGAAACGCCTATTCGCCGGCCTCTTCCTTTTCAGCCTTCGGCGCCTTGTCCTTTTTGTCCTTCTTCGGCGCGTCCTGCTTGGCTTCCTTTTTGGCAAGAAGGGTGACTGAGCCGCCAGCCTTTTCGACGGCGGCGATCGCGCCTTTGGTAGCGCCGGCGATCTTCAGGTCGACCTTCGCCTTCAGGACGCCGGTAGCCAGCAGGCGAACGCCGTCACGCTTGCGGCGGATGACGCCGGATTTCACCAGCGCATCTTCGTCGATAGCCTGTTTGGAATCGATTTTCTTGCCGTCGATTGCTTCCTGCAAACGGCCGAGCGTCAGCTCCACATAGTCCTTGGCGAAAATATTGGTAAAGCCGCTCTTGGGTAAACGGCGGTAGAGCGGCATCTGGCCACCCTCGAAGCCGTTGATCGACACGCCCGTACGCGCCTTCTGGCCCTTTACGCCACGACCCGACGTCTTGCCCTTGCCAGAGCCAATACCGCGGCCCACGCGCATGCGGCGCTTGGTGGCACCATCCTTAGGTCTGAGTTCGTTGAGTTTCATGGCTTTGTTCCTTCAATCAATAAAAGTTTGTTGTTTTAAGCCGCGTCCTCGACCTTTACCAGGTGCTTGACGCTGTTGATCATACCGCGAACGGAGGGCGTATCTTCCAGCACGCGGCTGCGGTTCATCTTGTTCAGGCCCAGCCCGATCAGCGTGGAACGCTGCCACTCCTCGCGGTTGTTGGGTGAACGGATCTGTGTGACCTTCAGCGTTTTACCGGAAGGCTTTTTGGCCGCTGTCTCTTTTTTGGCGGCCGGCGCTTTTTTCTTTGCTTGTGCTTCGGTCATGACTGTTCTCTCTATTGGCTAAACACTTCTTTATTCTTCGCCCGTATCTTCGGTGGTCTGTTCGGATGCCGAACGCGCGGCTTCGCGGTTGGCAACAATATCACCAACCTTCTTGTTGCGGCGTGCCGCAACCTGACGGGGGCTTTGCATGTTCTTCAAGGCTTCAAACGTGGCGTTCACCATGCTGTGCGGGTTATTGGAGCCGATAGCCTTCGCCACGACGTCCTGGATACCCAGAGCCTCAAACACCGCGCGCAGAGGACCGCCGGCGATGATGCCCGTACCCTGAGGCGCCGTACGCAGAATGACCTTGCCGGCGCCGCAGCGGCCGAACGTGTCATGATGGATAGTGCGGGCTTCGCGCAGAGGCACGCGGATCATGCTGCGCTTGGCTGCTGCCGTTGCCTTGGCCACGGCTTCAGGAACTTCACGCGCCTTACCCGTGCCAAAACCGACCCGGCCGCGCCCGTCGCCGACAACCATCAGCGCCGCAAAACCAAACCGGCGTCCGCCTTTAACCACTTTGGCGACGCGGTTGATATTCACCAGCTTCTCGATGAGTTCCGGTTCTTCGCGGTTGCGATCACGATCGCGGTCGCGTTTTTCTGGTTTAGCCCGAGCCATTTATCTTTCCTCTCTCTTCAAAAACCTAAAATGCCAGGCCGCCTTCACGGGCGCCCTCGGCTACGGCCTTCACACGGCCGTGATAAAGATATCTTCCGCGATCAAACTGGACTTCCTTCACACCCGCTTTCAGCGCGCGCGCGGCCACCAGTTTTCCGACCTGCTGGGCCGCATCGACATTGCCGCCCTTTGCAAGCTTGAGATCCTTGTCCAGGGACGAGGCGGCGGCCAGCGTGATGCCTTTCGCATCGTCAATGACCTGCGCATAAATCTGCTTGCCGGTGCGGTGCACGCACAGGCGCGGCCGGACGCTGCGGTTGGCGTTGCGTTGAATATTGACGCGGCGCAGTTTATTACGCGTACGAAACGTGCGGCGGTCTTTTGCTTGCAGACTCTGGGTCATTTCTTCTTCCCTTCCTTACGCAGGACGAATTCGTTCTCATAACGGATGCCCTTGCCTTTGTAGGGCTCGGGCGGACGGTAGGCGCGGATTTCCGCGGCTACCTGGCCGACCCGCTGGCTGTCAATGCCGCTGACGCTTATTTTCGTCTGCTTCTCGACGGCAATCTGGATCCCCTTGGGGATTGGATAGACGATATCGTGGCTGAAACCGAGCTGTATCACCAGATTCTGGCCCTGAACGTTGGCACGATAACCGACACCCAGGATCTCCAGGTTCTTGGTATAGCCTTTGTGAACACCGGCCAGGGTATTGCGAACCAGGGCCCAGGCCGTACCCCACAGCGCCTTTGTCTGACGGTTTTGATTGCGCATGCTCAGCTTGACCTGCTTTTTCGCGCCTGTCTCAGCCGGCTCGAGCGCCAGCGCCACATCATTGTGGATGCGCAGGGACAGCTCTCCCTTCGGGCCTTTCGCCTTAAGATCCTGGCCGCTGACCTCGACGGTCACGCCTTCAGGAACTACGACGGGGTTTTTTGCAATCCTGGACATCTCTCTATCCTCTCAAAAATCGTCCTAGAACACCTGGCACAAAACTTCGCCACCGACGTTCTGGGAGCGGGCTTCGTGATCCGAAAGCACGCCGCGCGGCGTCGAGACGATGGAAATGCCAAGGCCGTTATAAAAGCGCGGCAGATCGGTCACCTTGCGGTAAACACGGCGGCCGGGCTTGGAAATACGGCTGATTTCCTTGATCATGGGCTGACCCTGATCATATTTCAGTTCAATGAGCAGTTCCGAGGCACCGCTTTTGCCTTTTTCCTGTTTGTAGCCGCGAATAAAGCCTTCGCGCTTCAGAACTTCGAGTACGCTGACGCGCAGGCTCGAAGCCGGGCAGGCTACGATGCTTTTTGTCGCATGTTGACCGTTCTTAATGCGGGCCAGCATATCGCCAAGGGGATCCGTAAGTGACATCTCGTTATCCTCCTTACCAGCTTGATTTCGTTACGCCGGGCAGCTCGCCGCGCAAAGCCAGTTCGCGCAGGGCATTACGGCACAGTCTGAATTTGCGAAAATGTCCGCGTGAGCGGCCCGTCAGAGCGCAGCGGTTGCGCACCCGCGTCCGGGCGGAATTCCGGGGAACTTCAGCCAGCTTCATGACGGCCTGAAAACGCTCCTCGATCGGCGCCTCGCGGTTGTTGGCAATCGCCTTGAGCCGCGCACGCTTGGCTGCGTATTTCTTCTGCAGCCGGCGGCGCTTTTCATTGCGTTCTACTGAACAAGTCTTCGCCATATTGTTTCTCTCTTCTCTCTCTTGTTAATTCCTGAACGGCATGTCAAAGCCGCGCAGAAGCTCCTTGGCTTCCTCGTCGGTTTTCGCCGTCGTGCAGATCACGATGTCCAGGCCGCGGATTTTGTCGACCTTGTCATAGTTGATCTCGGGAAACACGATATGCTCGGTGATGCCCAGGGCATAATTGCCGCGGCCATCGAAACTCTTGCCGTTGATGCCGCGAAAGTCCCGGATACGGGGCAGCGCGATGGTCACCAGACGATCAAGAAATTCGTACATGCGGTCACGGCGCAGCGTGACTTTCGCGCCGACAGGCATGCCTTCACGCAGCTTGAAAGCCGCGTTCGATTTGCGGGCGCGCGTGATGGCCGGCTTCTGACCGGCAATCAGCGCCAGGTCGTTGGCTGCCGGCTCCATGAGGCCGCGGTTCTGCGAGGCCTCACCGACGCCCATGTTCAATATGATCTTTTCGATCCGGGGTACTTCCAGATCGTTCTTATAGCCGCGCTTCTTTTTCATCGCGGGCAGGATTACTTTTTCGTACCGTTCTTTAAAACGCGGGTTCATCTTCTTCTTCCTTGCCAGTCTTTATTCGACCGTTTCGCCGGACTTCCGGGCGACGCGGACTTTTTTGCCGTCTTTAAGGGTCTTGTAACCAACGCGGCTGGGCTTGCCTGATTTCGGATCGGCCAGCGCCACGTTGGAAATATGTATTGCCAGTTCTTTTTTCTCGATCCCGCCCTGCGGGTTCAGCTGGCTCGGCTTGCGGTGACGCTTGACGACATTGACGCCCTGCACAACCACACGGGATTCGCTCGGCAGCACTTTAAGCACTTCGCCGCTGGTGCCGCGATCCTTGCCGGAGATTACGACGACCTTGTCGCCCTTTTTGATTTTCAGCCCTGCCTTGCTCATTACAGCACCTCCGCAGCGAGAGAGATAATTTTCATGTAGCCGCGGGAACGCAGTTCACGGGTTACGGGTCCGAAAATACGGGTGCCGATCGGCTCGCCTTGTTTGCTGACCAGAACAACGGCGTTGCGGTCAAAGCGGATCTTCTCGCCGTTGGCACGGTTCAGGCCGTGCGAAGTGCGCACAATGACGGCACGAAGGACATCGCCCTTCTTGACGCGACCGCGCGGGATAGCGTCCTTGACCGACACAACGATCTCGTCGCCGATGTTGGCCGATTTGCGCTTCGATCCGCCCAGGACCTTAATGCACTGAACGCGCTTGGCGCCGCTGTTGTCGGCCACATCCAGACTTGTCTGCATCTGTATCATGGTCAGGCGTCCTTTTTCTTCGATGTTGTCTTCTTGGCGGCCTTTTTCGGCGCTTCTTTTTTGGCTTCGGCAGCAGCCGGGGCAGCCGCTTTCGCCTTCTTCTCTTTTACCGGAGCGGCGACTTCAGCAGCCTTTTCCCGCACCGGGCGGCCGGCGTTCGGGCCGGGCTTGGTAATGACCGTCCAGCTCTTGCGCTTGGAGATCGGACGGCACTCCTGGATCTGGACGCGGTCGCCGATCTTGAACGAATTGGCTTCATCATGCGCGGCATATTTGGCCGACAGCCGGATGATCTTCTTGTAAACCGGGTGCATCGTGCGGCGCTCGACCAGAACCGTGACGGTCTTGTCCATCTTGTCGCTGACGACTTCACCTTCCAGAATACGACGTGGCATCTTTCAATCTCCTCTTATACTTCAGGCGGCCTGCTTGCCGGATTTTTTCGATCCGGCCGCTTTGGCCTTTGCAGGTTTTGCAGCGCTTTTAGCCTTGGCTTTCCCGGCAGCGGGCGCTGTTGACTCCTGCCTTTTCAAAAACGTGTTGACGCGCGCGATATCGCGGCGGACCCGACGGATCTGGGCTGTGTTCTCAAGCGCGCCCTGTGAACGCTGGAAACGCAGGTTGAACTGCTGCTTTTTCAGGTCGTCCAGGCTCTTTTTCAGCTCATCCGCTGTCTTTGTATTCAGATCTTCCGCTTTCATCTCTACGCGCTCCTTAACCTTTAGCCCACACGGACTATGAATTTCGTTTTCAGGGGCAATTTCGCCGCACCCAGCTCCAGCGCTTCACGCGCCGTTGTCTCGGAAACGCCATCCAGTTCAAATAGGATGCGACCCGGCTTGACACGGGCAACCCAGAATTCAGGCGAGCCCTTGCCGGAGCCCATCCGCACTTCCAGCGGCTTTTTTGAAACCGGTATGTCTGGAAATACGCGGATCCAGACATTGCCCTGGCGCTTCATGTGACGCGTAATGGCACGCCGGGCGGCCTCGATCTGACGAGCCGTGATCCGGTCCGGCACCAGGGCCTTCAGGCCATAGGTGCCAAAACTGATCTCGGTTCCGCCCTTGGCTTTGCCATGGATACGGCCCTTGTGCTGTTTTCTGTACTTCGGTTTCTTCGGCTGCAGCATTGCTTTTCTCTCTTATAATTCCATGAACCCGTTATTGCTGCCTCTGGACACTGCCCAGGCCGTCAGCCATGCGCTTGTCGCGGGCCAGCGGGTCGTGCTCAATAACGTCGCCCTTGTAGATCCAGACCTTCACGCCGATGATTCCGAACGTGGTCAGGGCCTGGGAAAAACCGTAATCCAGGTCGGCGCGCAGCGTATGCAGCGGCACGCGGCCTTCGCGGTACCATTCCGTGCGGGCAATGTCCGCGCCGCCGAGACGGCCGGCAACGTTCACCCGGATGCCCTGCGCACCCAGGCGCATGGCGGACTGAACGCCCCGCTTCATGGCGCGGCGGAAAGACACGCGGCGCTCCAGCTGCTGGGCGATGCCTTCGGATACCAGCTGCGCATCGATTTCCGGTTTGCGGATCTCGACAACGTTCAGGGCCACGTCACTGCCGGCATGGCGGGACAGATCTTTACGCAGCTTCTCAATGTCGGCACCTTTTTTGCCGATGATTACGCCCGGACGCGATGTATAGACGGTCACGGTCGTGTTCTGCGCTGCGCGCTCGATCACCACCTTGCTGATACCGGCCGCCTTCAGACGATCCTTGATGTATTCACGCAGTTTCAGATCGGCCACGAGCCTGTCGGCATAGTGACGATCAGAGAACCAGCGCGAATCCCAGGTCCGGTTGATACCGAGGCGCATACCGATTGGATTGACTTTCTGTCCCATACTCTGTGGCTCCTTACTCTGCTTTTTCCCGCACGACTACCGTCAGGCGGCTGAAAAATTTCTCAATAGGCGCGGACCGTCCGCGGCCCCGGGCATGGAAACGGCGCATTTTCACGCTCTTGCCGACCGAGGCTTCCGAGATATAAAGACGGTCAACATCCAGGCTGTGGTTGTTTTCGGCATTCGAAACGGCAGCCTGCAGGGTCTTCTTGACTTCGGCAGCAACGCGGCGCGGGCAGAAATCAAGATCAATCAGCGCGCGACCTGCATCCTTGCCGCGGATCATCTGCGCGACGAGGTTGAGCTTGCGCGGGCTGCCCTTGATGAATTTGGACATGGCCCGGGATTCGTTGTCGGCTGTGCGCTTGGGGTTAGCTGTCTGTCCCATACTATGCTCCTCCTGCTCCTGCTGCCGGTGCGCCTTCGGTCTTGGCTTTCTTGTCCACCGCGCTGTGGCCTTTGAAGAAGCGCGTGGGCGAGAATTCACCAAGCTTGTGGCCGATCATCTGGTCAGTGACCAGAACCGGGATAAATTTGTTGCCGTTATAGACGCCAAAAGTCAGGCCGACCATCTGCGGCAGAATCGTCGAACGCCGCGACCAGGTCTTGATGATATCCCGGCGACCGCCCTTGAGTGCCGTCTCCACCTTCTTCAGAAGGTGACGGTCAACATAGGGACCTTTCCATACACTGCGTGCCATCTATCGACTCCTTATTTCTTTCTGCGGCGGATAATGTACTTATCCGTCTTCTTGTTCTTGCGCGTCTTCAGACCCTTAGCCAGCTGACCCCACGGGCTGCAGGGATGACGACCGCCGGAGCTCCGGCCTTCGCCGCCACCCAGCGGGTGATCGATCGGGTTCATGGCCACGCCGCGCACATGCGGACGCTTGCCTTTCCAGCGCGTGCGGCCAGCTTTGCCGATGCTCTGGTTCATGTGGTCCGGGTTCGAGACGGCGCCGACCGAGGCCATGCAGTCCTGACGCACCAGACGCAACTCACCCGAGGCCAGCTTGATCTGGGCATAGCCCTGATCGCGGCCGACCAGCTGACCGTAGGTGCCGGCGGAACGGCATATCTGGCCGCCCTTGCCTTGCTTGAGTTCAATATTGTGAATGATCGTGCCGACCGGCATGTTTTTAAGCGGCATCGCATTGCCGGGCTTAACGTCAACCTTGTCGCCCGAGACAACCTTGTCGCCCTTTTTGAGACGCTGAGGCGCGATGATATAGCGCAACTCGCCGTCCTTGTATTTGATCAGCGCGATGTGCGCGGTACGGTTCGGATCGTATTCGATTCGCTCAACCTTGCCTTCGACATCCCATTTGTCACGGCGCCAGTCGATCAGGCGGTAACGGCGCTTATGTCCGCCGCCCCGATGCCAGGCCGTCACCTGACCGGTGTTGTTCCGGCCGCCGGTCTTATGCAGACCTTCGGTAAGGCTCTTTTCCGGCTTGCCCTTCCACAGCCCTTCCCGATCAGTCATGATCAGCTGGCGTGTGCCGGGTGTTATCGGTCTAAATGTTTTCAGTGCCATTGCCTTTGCCCTTCAACTCTTCCTAAACACCTGAGCCAACGTCAATCGTCTGACCTGATTCCAGAGTAACAACCGCTTTCTTCGCATCGCTGCGGAAACCGGTGCGGCCCTTGAAAGTCTTGGTCTTGCCCTTCATTACGATCGTGTTGACCCTTTTTACCTTAACCTCGAACAGCGTCTCTACGGCTGCCTTGATCTGCGGCTTGGTCGCGCACAGCGGTACGCGGAACGTCACCTGGCCGTGCTGGGAGCCCAACGTCGACTTTTCGGTCACAACGGGACGACGCACGATGTCGTACATCCAGGGAGCGCGCTCCAGCTTTTCTTTCTTTGCTTTTGCCTTGGCTGCCATCGGTTTAACCTTTCAGCTTTTCTGTCAGGGCGCTGACGGCTTCTTTCGTCAGAACCAGCGTGTCACGACGCAGAATGTCATAGACATTGGCACCCTGCGAGGGCAGGACATCAATGCACGGCAGGTTGGCCGTCGCACGCGCAAAGTTCGCTTCGATCTCCTTGCCGCCGACGATCAGCGCCGACTCAAGGCCGAGCTTCTTCAGGACCTGCGCCATCGTTTTTGTCTTGTGCGACTTGGCCGTGGCTTCGTCAATAATGACCAGTTTTTTGTCTTTCGCCTTGGACGACAGAGCCATTCTCATAGCCAGTTCGCGCTGCTTCTTCGGCAGGGCGGTGGCGTGGCTGCGCGGCGTCGGGCCGAACACGACACCGCCGCCGACGGCCTGGGGCCGGCGGGCATAGCCCGCGCGCGCGCGGCCGGTGCCCTTTTGACTGTGCGGCTTCTTGCCGGTGCCGGCGACCTCGGAAACGTCCTTGGTCTTGTGCGTGCCGGCGCGGCGCTTGTTCAGCTGCCAGTGAACCATGCGGTAAAGAATGTCCGGCTTTACTTCAACGCCGAAGACGCTTTCATCCAGATCGATCTGGCCGGCTTCCTTGTTTTCCAGTGTTTTGATCGCGGCTTTCATGATTACTCACCTTCCTTCTGGTCGGCCTGCGGCGCAGCCGGGGCTTCCGCCACGGGAGCAGCAGCCTGTTCAGCCTGGGGAGCCGCTTCGGCTTTTGCCGGAGCCGCCGCCTGCTTCAGGCCCGCCGGCTTCGGCGCATCCTTGGGCAAAGGCTTCTTGACGGCGTCGGAAACGAAAACCCATCCGCCCTGAAAGCCGGGAACGGCACCCTGGACCAGGATCAGGCTGTCTTCTGTGTCGACAGCGACGATCTTGAGGTTCTGGACCGTGACGCGCTCATCACCCAGATGACCCGCCATCTTCTTGCCTTTGAAAACGCGGCCGGGATCCTGGCGCTGGCCCGTTGAACCGTGCGAACGGTGAACCACCGACACACCATGCGTCGCGCGCAGACCGCTGAAATTCCAGCGCTTCATGGCGCCCGCAAAACCCTTGCCCTTCGTGGTGCCGACGACGTCGACAAACTGGCCCGGGACGAAGTGATTGACGCCCAGTTCGGCGCCCACTTCGAGAACGTTGTCAGGCGAAACCCGGAACTCGGCCAGCTTGACCTTGGGCTCGACTTTCGCCTTGGCGAAGTGGCCGCGCATCTGCTTGGTGGTGCGCTTGACCTTTGCCTTGCCGGCGCCGAGCTGAACGGCTGTATAGCCGTCCTTGTCCTGCTTGCGGACGGCCACCACCTGGCAGCTGTCAACCTTCAGCACGCTCACGGAGACCTGCTGCCCGTCTTCGGTGAAAACGCGCGTCGCTCCTTCTTTTCGTGCAATCAGTCCCGTTCTCATGGTCGTCTTCCTTACCTATTACAATCCTTGATCTATGCCGCAGCAGCCTGATCCATAATCTTGATCTCGACGTCGACACCGGCCGGCAAATCGAGCTTCATAAGGGCATCGATCGTCTGGGATGTCGGCTCTTCGATATCAATCAGGCGCTTATGGGTACGCATTTCAAACGCATCCATCGACTTCTTGTCGACGTGAGGCGAACGAAGCACCGTGAAGCGCTCGATTCGCGTCGGCAGCGGCACGGGGCCACGGACGCGGGCGCCCGTGCGCTTGGCTGTGCCGACGATTTCGCCCGTCGCCTGATCCAGAATTCTGTGATCGAATGCCTTCAGGCGGATGCGTATGATTTGCGTATCCATCTTTTCGTCCTTACTTCAATATTTTAGAGACGACGCCGGCGCCGACGGTTCTGCCGCCCTCGCGGATGGCGAAGCGCAGGCCCTCGTTCATGGCGATCGGGCAGATGAGCTTCACAGTCATCTTCACGTTATCG
>JANWLB010000036.1 GCA_025451095.1 Alphaproteobacteria bacterium | reverse complement strand
GGCTTGCCGGTGAAGGAGCCGGTTGTGCCCAGTTCGTCGCAGGCCCAGATGGCGTTGTGGGGCGGACGGCAGCCGACGTCATAGCCGAAGCCGCCAAAGATTCCGCCTTTTTCAAACAGGATGTTGGATTCCCCGACCTTGCGGACAAAAGACCTGAATTTTTTCTCATAGTCGGGCAATGAGGGGTCGGCATTGAGTCCCGATTTCGATCCGCCCATCGGCAGGCCGGCAGCGGCGTTTTTTTCCGCCATTGCCCGGGCCAGGCGCTTGACCTGTTCAAGGGTCAGGCCCGGCATGACGCGGGTGCCGCCCTTGCCCATGCCGCGCTGTCCTTTGGCGGTGAACGGACCTCCGCGGCAGATGCCTGTGTTCCAGACAACTACAAATCCTTCAATGCCTTCCTCGGGATTCCTGACGGTGACCTCAAGCTCCGGCTGCATGGCCGCAAACTTTCCCTTGAGTTCAGAAACCAGTTTAAGAAACTCGTCTTGCGAAAGAGAGAGTTTTTCTTTTTTCCGGGCAATGGTCATGGGTGGTGCCTCCTGATCCGGTCTTATAGCTTTTATAATATGAAAAAATATAGGAGGAGGGCCGAAAGCCTGTCAAGCGGAATGCAGCGTTTGCGGAGGCTTTTACTGTATTGTGAGCCCCCCGGATTCATGAGATTCTTTCTGGGTTTGATATAACGCAATAAACCCTGTCGCCCTTATGCCCTACGAACTCAAGAACGCCTCTATCCTGATTGTCGACGATATGCAGCCTATGCTGTCGCTCGTCGCCTCGCTGCTGAAGATTTTCGGCTTCAGGAATATTCTTCAGGCGCGCGATGCGGAGGAAGGGTTCACCAAGTTCATTCATAACAACCCCGACATCGTGATCACCGACTGGCTAATGGGGCCTTATGACGGGATCGAGCTGATCCACAAGATCAGGACTGATCCTCAGTCACCTAACAAATTTGTTCCCGTGATCATGATGACGGGCTACAGCCATAAAATTCGTGTAGAGGGCGCGCGCGACACCGGCGTTACCGAGTTTCTGGTCAAGCCATTCCGTGCGAAGGATCTTTATACCCGGGTGGAACAGCTGATCGAAAAGCCAAGGCGGTTTGTCGAGACGGGCGAGTTTTTCGGTCCTGACCGGCGCCGGCGCAAGATGACGGGGTATGAAGGTCCTTTGCGGCGCGATCAGGATGAGTTCAGGAAGATCGCGGCGATGGAAGACAGGGATGCCGCTACTTTGTTGCGTGAGCTGCAGAAACAGGCCAAAGAAACAGGTCGTGGCAAAGACCGTCAGGACAAGGATAAGTAGCCATGGTCGTGAAAAAGGGCGCGGGCAAGCCCCGAAAGAAAAGAGCGCGTTTCTATGATCCCCCGAACATATTGCGGCAGAAGGTCGGCCTGGGCGGCATCAACCCCGCGCTGATTACGCAGGCGGAAACCTATATCGACAACAACACGGTGGATTTTGGGCCTTTCGCGCGCGCAATGCTGGATCGTCTGCAAAAACCTATTGCGCAGGCCAGGGCCATGGACAAGGCGGGCAAGGATGCCATCAATGCCATTGTCGCGCCGGTCATGGAGCTGAAAGCCAACGGCAGCATGTTTGGCTATTTCCTGGTCAGTGAGATCGCCAGCGTGGTGCTCGATTTTCTCGAAAGCATACCGGAGCTGAATGAGGATGGGTTCGACATTATTGATGTTCATCAGCGAACGCTGGAAACCATCGTCAAAAACAGCTTGAAAGGAAACGGGGGCCGCGAAGGGCAGGCCCTGGCGCAGGAATTACAGGATGCCTGCATGCGTTATCGTAAAAAATACCGTATATTGTTTGATGTAGAGGAAGAGTAAATATCTGTTAAGGTTTAGCGGTTATGATAGACTGACAAGCCTGAAATAAGGGTTAAAGGGGATTTTTGATGGATGTTCCGCAGACGCTCGCCGCTGAACTGGCGTTGACCCAGCAGGCCGTGACGCTTTCGGTGATCAAGCAGGCCGCGCAGGCCGACCGGGCGTTGGTGGCAATCCTTGATGAGGCGATCAACAGCGTTCCCGTATCTTCTTTTCGCGGCGTTAATCTGAACACAAGCGCCTGACCAAAGCCTGATTGAAAATCAGGCGGCCTCGACCACGGCTTCTCCCAGTTCTTTTGCGCTTTCCTTGATATCGCCGATGTAGGCGTAGGATTCATGCGCGCCTTTCTTCATGCAGCACAACGTGCCCGCCACAGATGCCAGACGCATGGCTTCGGACAGGGGTGTGCCCGCATGCAGAAGTCCGGTCAGCGTGCCGCAATAAGCATCGCTGGCGCCCGTATGATCGACGATCTCGCCCTTGTTCAGCGCGGGCACGCGGATCAGCTTTTTATCTTTGGTTGCTGCGACAGAGCCCTGTATGCCGACTGTGACGATACAGGTCAGGTTGCCTTTTTGCGAGAGTGCCTGCGCCAGGCGATCCGCGCTTAGCTCCACCTTGATGTTCAGTACCTCGGCGATCTGCCGCGCCTCCATCTGGTTGACGATCAGGTAGTCGATGCAGTTTAAAACCTTCTGCGGAATGCTGACGACCGGCGCCAGATTTAAAATGGTGGTGGTGCCCAGATTCTTGGCGCGCTCCAGCAGCGCCCATGTCTGTTCGGGCGGCGTTTCCGTCTGGACCAGAAGCATGTTCGTGGGCGTAAGAATTTCATCCGGCACCTGATCGCCGCTGATATCGGTGTTGGCGCCGGGCGCGTTGATGTTCGCGCTATGGCCCTTCCCGTCAGTGAAAGACAGATGGAGGCCGGTGGGCAGGGGCGAATGGGCAACGCCCGATGTGATGACGCCGTCGCGGCGCAGGCCGGTCACCATGCGAAGGCCATTGCCATCGTCGCCAACCCGGCCGACCAGGGCTACCTTGGCGCCGGTGCGTGTCGCGGCCAGCGCCTGGTTGGCGCCCCGGCCGCTGGCATAATTGGTGAAGCGCCCGCCTTTGGCGGTTTCCCCGGCGCCTGGCAGGGAATCAACATCAAAGACCATGTTGAGGGTGATGGCGCCGAAAACGATAATCATTCCTGTTTGTATCCTTATATATGCCTTGTATATGTGCGTTTATGAACGCTTCCAAAACCATTTATTTCCTTATAATGTAAGGTGCGCCCGGGCGAGGCCCGCCACCAGAGGCGAGTGTAAGGTTAAAATCATGGATTACACATCTTTTTTTCAGGATTGCGTCGAAGGCCTTAAAAAAGAAGGCCGGTATCGTGTTTTCGCCACCATGGAGCGTCAGGCCGGCCGTTTTCCCCGGGCTCTCTATCATGCTCCCGACGGAACGAACCGGGAAGTAACGGTCTGGTGCAGCAATGATTATCTGGCCATGGGCCAGAACCCCATTGTCCTGGCCGCGATGAAAGAAGCCATCGACCAATGCGGCGCGGGAGCGGGCGGAACGCGCAATATCTCCGGCACCACACGTTATCATGTCGAGCTTGAACAAAGCCTGGCCGACCTGCATGGCAAGGAATCGGCTCTTGTCTTTTCTTCGGGCTATGTTGCGAATGAAGGGGCGTTAGGGACCCTGGGCCGTCTGCTTCCCGAATGCCTGATTTTTTCGGATGCGATGAATCATGCCTCCATGATTCACGGCATGAAATCCAGCGGTGCCGAGAAAAAGATATTCCGTCACAATGACGTTGAGCATCTGGAGGAGCTGCTGAAGGAAGCGGCGCCGGGGCGTCCCAAGATCATAGCGTTTGAATCGGTTTATTCGATGGAGGGCGATATCGCTCCGCTGGCGGAGATTGTCGCGCTGGCTGAAAAATACGGCGCTTTCACCTATCTGGATGAAGTTCACGGCGTCGGGCTTTATGGTCCGCGCGGGGGCGGCGTGGCCGAGGAGCGCGGTCTGATGGACCGCATCGACATCATCGAAGGCACGTTCGGCAAGGCCTTTGGCCTGATGGGCGGCTATATTGCCGGCCGGGCCGCTGTGGTAGATGCCGTGCGCTCCTTCGCGTCAGGCTTTATCTTCACGACATCGCTGCCGCCGGCGGTGCTGGCGGGCGCGCTTGCCAGCATCGAGTATCTCAAGGTCTCCGACATCGAACGCCAGCGCCAGCGCCGCAGTGTTCGCCGCCTCAAGGATCGTCTGGAGCGGGGTGGTATGCCGTACCTGAAAGGGGAAAGCCACATAGTGCCGCTGGTCGTCGGGGATGCGGCCTGCTGCAAGCAGGTGACGGACATTCTTTTGAACAAGCACGACATATATGTGCAGCCGATCAATTATCCCACGGTTCCCCGGGGCACCGAGCGGTTGCGGCTGACCGCAACGGCCGCGCATACGCTTGAGGACGTGGACCGTCTGGCCGATATACTTGATGCGCTCTGGGCTGAAAACCACATGCTGCGTACAGCGGTGGCATGATCTAGGAAAAAATCAGGGAATATCGTCGTCTTCGCCGATCTTCAGGCGGCGGCGGGGTTTGGGCCGGGCTGCGGCCCTGGCCCGCGCTTCTGCAGGAATTTCAGGCAGCAGCCGGTGCAAAAACAGGGCCTTGTAGCCGGCAATGCCGAGCGTGAAATAAACGCTCCAGAACAGATTATGCGACCACAGCGCCGCCAAAAGGGCAGGCAGCGCGAGCAGCGGCAGAAAAAAGGCCAGTATTTTTTCCTCGGCGGACGCTTTTTCCATCCAGCTTTGCACGGCGTCGACAAGGCGCGTCATCAGAGGCGTATCTTCCGGCGCTGTGACTTCGATGTAGGGCGGGAACCACCAGCCGTGACTGATCAGTGCCATGACGGTCATCAGCAACAGCAATCCTTCGTGCGACCAGGTGACGGGCAGCAGCAAAAGCCCCAGTGCCAGCCGGACCCAGCCGGCCAGAGGATGGCGCAGGCGCTCCCACTGCAGGAAAGGTTGAAAAGCCGTGCTTGCAAAATCGATTATCTTTTCCATTTCTGTCCGTCCTGTTTTTTCTTTTTTTATATGCTACGTGAGTCCCAGTGTTTTAGCCCATTCCTCGGCCCGTCCCAGATTCCGATCCAGAGCCGCCATCGTCTTGCCGAGATCGGCGCTGTCGTCGTCCTGCCAGACCCGCAAGGTATAAATATACAGGGCCAGCAATCCGGCAATCTTCAGGGAGCCCTTCAGCCCCCCGGTTTCGATTCCGGCGGCCTCGAGCATCCAGCTCATGGAACGGCCCAAATGCGGCAATTCGATGACGGCCTGCTTGGGGTCCGTTTTGAAGGATTTGAGGATGGCCCGGGCGCCGGCGCGGGTCTGGCTGAGAATTTCCAGCCGGGTCATCATCACGTCAAACAGGCGGTCACGGGGAGAAAGTTCCGGATCGGGTTTTGCGCCCGCTTTTTCCAGAACCTGTTTATCGATCTGGCGGCCCCAGGCGGTCAGAATATCGGCCCGGTCTTCAAAATGTTCGTGCAGCTCCGCCAGCGGCACCCGGATTTTTCGCGCAATGTCGTTCAGGCTGACGGCGGCCCAGCCCTTGTCGGCCGCCAGCGCCAGCGCCGCCGGGACGGCTTTTTCTTTCAAACTCCCTTTTTTTGCGCTTTTTTGGGCCATGACGCTTTCTATTATTGAAACCTTATAGACAAAGATAATATCCTGAAAATTCAAAGACACAATGAGGAGTATGCATGTCTGAGCCTAAATACGGACTGGTAGCGGTCGGCAATGCGCTGGTGGATGTTCTGACGCTGGCCGGAGAAGATTTTATTGCTGCGCAGGAAAAAAGCCACGGCATGAAACGCGGGGCGATGTCACTCATTGAGGAAGCGCGTGCGACAGAACTTTACGCGGCGATGGGTCCGGGCGTGGAAGTCTCCGGGGGTTCCGCCGGAAATACGATGGCGGGCTTTGCTTCTTTCGGCGGCAAGGGCGCCTATATTGGCAAAGTTGCCGACGACCAGCTGGGCGCGGTTTTTCGCCACGACATGCAAGCGCAGGGCGTCGATTTCGTCACGCCGCCTCTGGCCGGCGGCCCTGCCACAGGCCGCTGTCTTATTCTTGTGACGCCGGACGGGCAGCGTACCATGAATACCTATCTGGGCGCGGCAACCGAACTGGGCCCGCAGGACATTAATCCCGATGTAGTGGCCTCGGCGCGCATCACGTATCTGGAGGGATATCTGTATGACAAGGATCAGGCTAAAAGCGCCTTCAAGTACGCGGCCGAGATTGCCCACGATGCGGGGCATAAGGTGGCGCTCACCCTGTCGGACCCTTTCTGCGTCGGGCGGCACCGCGATGATTTTCATTACCTGGTTGAAAATCACGTCGACATTCTTTTCGCCAATGAAGAGGAGATCAAGGCCTTGTACCAGACGGCCAGCTTCGATGACGCGATCGCGAAAGTCTCCGGTCACTGTGAGGTCGCCGTTGTAACGCGCGGCTCAAAGGGCGCCCTGGTCATTGCGGCCGGCCGGCAGATCGCCGTGCGGGCGGAACCGGTGGACCGTGTCGTCGATACGACCGGCGCGGGTGATCAGTACGCTGCCGGATTCCTTTATGGTTATGTCAGCGCGCTGCCGCTTGAGATATGTGGCCGTCTGGGCGCGCTGGCCGCGCGCGAAGTCATCGGCCATATGGGGCCGCGTCCTGAAACGAAATACGCCGATCTTCTGAAAGTTATGCCCGGACTGAAACTTACGCCCGCCGCTTGAGCACGTAAGTCGCCAGTTCCTTGAGCGTGTCCGCACGGCCGCCGTCGAAGATATGCAGGTGACGGATAGCCTGCTGCACCAGCATTTCGGCGCGCGCTTTGGCCTGTTCCTTGCCCATCGTGGAAACGAAAGTGGATTTCCCGGCTTTGTCGTCCTTGCCCGTGGGTTTGCCCAGGTGGATAACCTGGCCTTCGGTGTCGAGAATGTCGTCCGTGACCTGGAAGGCGAGGCCCAGGTCATTGGCGTAGTTGCACAGCGCCTTGCGCTGCGGCTCGCCGGCCTTACCGAGAATGGCGCCCGCTTCGCAGGCAAAGGTCATGAGGCGGCCGGTCTTCATGCGCTGCAGGCGGCTGATCGTGCCCAGATCGAACTCTTCCTTTTCGCCCAGAATGTCGAGCATCTGTCCGCCACACAGCCCATGTCCGCCTGCGGCCAGCGCCAGCGCCTGGACGAGATCACAGCGCACACGCGGATCTTCGTGCGTGTCGGGATGGGAGAGAACCTCGAAGGCCAGTGCCAGAAGCGCGTCGCCTGCCAGTATGGCCGTGGCCTCGTCAAAGGCTTTATGCGTCGAGGGCTTGCCCCGGCGCAGATCGGCATTGTCCATCGAGGGCAGATCGTCATGTATCAATGAATAACAGTGTACGAATTCGATGGCGGCGGCAATGCGCTTGGCGCGCTTCAAATCGACATTGAACAATTTGGCCGAGCAGATTGCCAGGAAGGGACGCAGGCGCTTGCCGCCATTCAGCGTGCCGTAGCGCATGGCGTCGAACAGCCGCGCCTCGGGCAGGTCGGTTTCAGGCAGAAGACGGGCGATAGCCTTGTTTACGCCATCGATTGCCTCATCCATTTTTTCCTGAAGGCTGCTACTGGCTTCCCGTGGTGAAGGCATTGTTTACTCCTGCTGGTCGAACGGCTCAAGGGCGACAGTGCCGTCCTTGCCGATACTGATTTTCTCGATTTTTGCCCGGGCTTCGCGTAATTTTCTTTCGCAATGGTTCTTCAGGGCTGTGCCGCGCTCATAGGCCGTAATGGACTCTTCAAGGGCGGTCTGGCCGCTTTCCAGATTTTTGACAAGCCCCTGCAGCTCATCCAGAGCGGCTTCAAATGTCAGATTTTCAACAGGAATTCTCTTTGCACTCATGCCGGCAGCCTGTCCCGATTTCTTATCTTAAGCCGCAGAAGTGTATGTCAGGGCGTTAAAATCCTCAAGTCATATCGACGGCGGATGCAGGGCAGGCGGGCAATCTTTGCAAACCGGGCGGGGCTGCTCCATTGCTATAATAATCATAGGGATAAAGACAATAAAGACAGAGGAGAAAAGCCATGAGAACAGGAAAAACCCCCGGCAAAGGCGAAAGCCTGAAGAACGCCGACTATCTGGTCTGGCGCGTCATGAAGGGCAAAAAACAGCAGCACGATCAGGAGATCACGCGCCTTTATAACATGCGCGCGCGTCACCGCGTGGAGACCCGGCACTAATCGCCCATTACTAATCGAATGGAAGCCCGGGTTTAGCGCCGGGGCCTGGGCTTGTCAGAGTCGAGACGGCCGCAGGTGAGAGGCGCCCATGATACGCCGGGGAACTTTGTGTTCTCGTGAACGATGGGGCGGCGGAAGCGGCCTTCAGTCTGCGCTGCAATGAGGGCGTCCATCATCAGGGTAAGGCCATTTTGAAATCCTTGCACGGCCGGCATATGTTTCGTGGGCCGGAAGAGCCTGCTGAACTCGCTTTTTATGCCTTTCAGGGTATCGGCCGTAACCTTATTGTCAGCCACCGCTCTGATAAGATTCAGTGTCAGGGCACCGAAGTCGTCAGCCCCCGCCCTTCCCCTGAAAGTATCGCGGAGACGTTGCCTCCACATCCGGGGGCTGTGATCATCAGAAAAGTTTGCTGATGAAGCCTGCCCAGAATTTACGATGTCTGATACGGATAATTTCAGGTTGCCTTTTTTCCTTTTCGCCATGGAAAACCCTCCCGACCGGGATAATAGGAAAAATAAACAGTTTATGTCAAGACAGAAGGGCGGAGAGGTGGGCGGCTAAGCTGCTTTTCAGGGCTTTGAGGCTGTAACCGCCTTCGAGGACGGACACTATCCGGCCGGCGCAGTGTTTATTTGCGATTTTGACGATCTCCCGCGTTACCCAGGCGTAATCCTCGTCATCGAGGTTGATCTGGGCCAGCGGGTCGAGCCGATGGGCGTCAAACCCTGCGGAAATCATGATCAGTTGCGGATCGAAAATCTCCAGCTGGGGCAGGATGCGCCCGGCCCAGGCCTTTCTGAATTCCTCCGAGCCGTCGCCGGCCTTAAGCGTGACGTTGATAATGCGCCCCTCTTCGTCGTCTTCGGGCACACCGGTGCCGGGATAAAGGGGCCACTGATGGGAAGAGGCAAAGAATATCCCTTGCGCCGGGCGTGCCAGGGCATCGGTCCCGTTGCCGTGATGAACGTCGAAATCGAGGATTGCGACACGGTCAAGCCGGTGCGCGGCGCGGGCGTGCTGGGCGCCGATGAAAATATTGTTGAACAGACAGAACCCTTCGGCCTTCTGCGCCCCGGCATGGTGGCCTGGCGGGCGTACGGCGCAAAAGGCGCGTGTGCATTTACCGCTGATCACATCATCGACTGCCTGACAGACGGAGCCGGCGGCGTGCCGCATGGCTTCCCATGATCCGGGCGATAAAACAGTGTCGGGGTCAGCATAGGCATGACCTTCTTCCGGTACCTTGTTTTCAATCATTTCCACGTAAGCGGCGGGATGGGCGCGGCATATCCATTCCAGAGGCGCTTCCGGCCCCTGAATGATGGACAGATTTTTAAAAGGCGCTTCGTCGAGAAGCTTGAGCACGGTGCGCAGCCGGTCTATGCGTTCCGGGTGGCCGGGGCCTGTATCATGCTCGAGGCAGGATTCATGCGTGTATACGTTTGTCTTCATACGCTGATTTTATCATGAGAAAATAAAGAGGGTAAAAGGTTTTCTGCACGGGAAGGCCGCTGCAATCGCTGCCGCAAAAAACATCAGACGAGGCCGAGGCGCTGCTCCAGCGCGCCGCACAGCATCTGGCCAAGCGTGATGTGCATTTCCTGTATGCGGGCCGTGACGTCGGAGGGAACGATCAAAAGGATGTCGCATACATCTCTCATCATGCCGCCGTCGCGCCCGGAAAGGCCGACGGTAACCAATCCCATCTTGCGCGCGGTTTTCAGGCCTTCCAGAACATTCGGGCTTTTGCCAGACGTGCTGATGCCGATGGCGATGTCGCCCTGACGGCCCAGCGCCTCTACCTGCCGGGCGAACAGGCGCTCAAAGCCCATGTCGTTGCCGACGGCGGTCAGGAGCGATGTATCGGTGGTCAGGGCGATGGCGGCGATGGCCGCGCGGTCTTTGATGTAACGGCCGGCGAGTTCGGTTGCCAGATGCTGGCAGTCAGCGGCGCTGCCGCCATTGCCGAAGAAGAGCACCTTGCCCCCGTCGCGGACAGCGCTCTCACAGACGTCGAGCCACTGGCCGAACACATCCTGCAGCCCCGCGAAGGTGCGGCGGGCGACGTCCATGTGCATGGAGGTTTCGTCGGTCCAGAACCGGTCCAG
>JANWLB010000035.1 GCA_025451095.1 Alphaproteobacteria bacterium | reverse complement strand
GTTATAGGCAACCCAGTGCGTATAAGAGTTCTGCGGCGCATCGGGATCGTCGACCAGCAGCGCAAAACTCTTGGTCCCCTTGGGCGGATCGCTCCATGCCAGTCCCGGCGATACGTTCGCGCCCCTGCAGGTATATAGGTCCGGAATCGTTTCATCCTGCTGAAAGGCAGGGCTTGTCAGTTTCATGGCCGTCTCCTGTGCCGCCTCCCGGGCGGATACGGGGCAGGGCGCTGCCGTCAGCGCCAATCCCCACAACAGAACGGTTATGATGTGTTTTACGTTCATTTTTTAACCCCAATGATCCGGAAGCGACACGGTTCCCTGCGCGTGCGGGGTGATAACCTTTTATTTCCGGTAGATATGCAGCGTTTTCTGGTGGGGATAGAGCGTGCGCACGTCACCGGACTCAACCTGCGTCCTGCCATCGCCCAGTTGAAAGCGGTTCGAAGTCACCAGCGTGCCTTTTTTAAGATCGCGGTTGAGTTTTTCCCCGATCCGGCCCATGTCGTAAATCGTCAGGTACAAAACGACCGCATCGGCAATTGAGAGGTCGAAATCATAAAAATCCATCTTTTGATATTCAAGATTGTTCAGGCCCGAGAGTTTTTTGAAAAACGCCGCCCAGCGAAAGGCGATATTGTCGGTCTCGACGCCGACGACGCGCGCCTGCGGCAGGGCGCGCGCAATCTGGCGCGTGAACTTGCCGTTGCCCGCGCCGAGATCGACGATAGTGTAGGGAGTTTTGCCGCTTTTCTGCGCGTCATCTTTCAGAAGAGAGATGATTTTTTTGCGGATCGCTGGGGCGGTGCGGATATTGGGTACGCCGCGGTTGAACAGCAGGATATAGCCGTTCCACAGCAGCACGTAGAGCAGGAGCCAGAACAGGATGTTGTTAAAGGTGTTGATGGCGTCGAGGAGGGTCATGGCGGCCGCCATTATACCAAGATAATCCCCTGTCTTTACCAATCCCCCTTAAAAATCCTTGACACAGGATCATATATTATGGCAAATTAACGGAAATTAAACATCGGAAATGCCCAAAAGGAGTGCCATTCGAGATGTCTGAGCCTGAAGAAAAAACGACTGCTCCTGTCATTCACGCCGCTCCCAAGACCGGAAAAGGCGTAAAGGCGGCGTTTTTTTCCCTACCTGCAGGCAGCCATGAACAAATCGACATGCAGAAGGCATTTGCCGTTCCGGCAAGACGTCCTTCAATGACCCTTAACGAAAACACCGACGCGGCTGGACATATGGACAGGAGTTATGAGCCTGAAGAAAAAACGTCTATTCCTGCCGGTTACACCGGCGTCAACCAAGATATCGGCTTCAGCCCCAGCAGGGGTTTGAACTCTTATGCGCGTCATGATCTGGCAGCACTGCGCCGTGCGATAGAATACGCATCGAGGGCTGTTCCTATAGAAATACCCACTGTAGTCTGGGATGAAGAAAACAAGAATCCTGATGATTTCCTGAAAAGGTTTCGTGCCAAGGTCAAGTTTGAGTTTAACCCGGAAGATTACGCGCCTTCGCCGGTAACTTCTGAAGAACATGCCAATGAGCGAAAAGAATATAGCTATGATTTGGCAGCGATAGAACAAGCAGAGGCAAACTTAAAAAAATATATGCGCGAACTAAATGAAGAATATAAGAAACAAGCAGTAGGGTTCGGGCATTTTCAGAAAATTATAACCAAAGAATTTCAATCGGTCGGGTTTGAGCCGCTAAAGCCTGTTGATTCCAGGCCAAGTTTGTATGCCAGAGAATATCCGGAAGCGCCGTTTCAGGCGCCGGCGATAGCCTGCGCGGGAACGGAGGAAAGCCTGATTCCGCTGGTTTCCTATATCGCATCCTTGCGCCGGAACGCAGAAACTGTAGCGCACAAGGAAGCCCAGCGTCTTGAATCTTATTTTCTTTCCTCCAGCAGCTACCTGACTCTTGCACTGCAAGCCCGTCGCGATAACTGCGGTTATGGACATGAAATCAATGATTACAGTAAGACAAAAAGGCTTGAGGGAATTTGCCAGCCCGGCGCCCTTGCGGGATTGTTTGAGGTCGTCGCCGGCCATGCGCGCAACACCATTCTTTCCGAAGCGGTCATTGTTCCTGAAAACGCTCTTAAGGATAAGAACCTCTCGCAGCGGGTATTCGAGGATTGCGAGCAGTACAATCCGAGCTACAAGTATCGCAACCAGTCCTTTACTTTCGGCTTCATCCAGGCCTTCCAGAGAGATGGAACCGGCATAGACCGAAGGCGCCGTATCTCATCATTTGCAAGCTTGCTCGATCCGTCTCCCGCTATTGCCGTTGATGCCGTCAGAAGCGTTTCATTCCCCATTCTCGGCCTTGATACGCCCGTTCTTCAGGCTCTGGAATCCCGCAAGCCGGAAAAACTTCTCCGCGATCTGCAGAAGGCTGTAACGTGGATGAATCACGATATGTTGCACCATTACAGCTCATATATTATCACTGAAAAAATAGCCCGGAAGTTTTCGTCGGACTTTAATGCAGTTTCGACATGGGGTATGGCTTTCGATTCATTCGGCGACCAGAATCCCAACGGCTATGAGACATGGAGCATCCTGACCCATGCCCGGATGAAATCTTTCAGCGGGTTTGACGATATCAGACACACACTGGACAGCTATTTTGACGAACTTGACCGCATTGCCGAAGACATGAGGCAGGACATCCTGGCAAAACAGGACAACCCGGAACTTGCCGGGGAACAGCGGCGCAAGGCGCATGAAATTATCGATTATTTCGGCATTCTCATGGGATTTGCCATCATGCGCGTCGTGCCTTTTGGTCATCCTCTCATGGAACGGTATTGCGAGCGCATGGAGCGCGCGGATCTGGCGCCTGAACTGACGGAAAAGGAACTGGCTAAAGAATTCGGCATTGAAAGCATTGCTGATTTCAGGCGCGATGATATCAAGAAATATGCAAGCGTGGCTCCCAGTCTTAAAGACAATCCATATTTCAAGCTTGGCTTGATGGCAAAAAATCCTTTTGAGGAGAAATTTGCTCAGGCCATCGATAATTACCTGGCGCAGGATGCCGCTTTCCTGCCTCAAGACGGCCAAGCCTTTTCTTACCGGCAGATCAGGACACTTCAGCTTATGCTGTTCGATCCGCGCGTGGCGCTGCTGCACAGCCCCCATCAGGGGGTCCAGAATGATTTTAAACGGGCGATCAATGCAGCTGACACAAGAATGCTGGGCATGCTTGATGTGGTCGCCCAGACCGTGAACTTTCAGCCTGAAAAAGTTGCCCCTGCGCCGGCAGTGGCGTGACTTTCTGATGCCTATCAAAGCCTTTTGCAATAGCCGTTTATCTTGCTATAATCAGAGTTTCGGGGCGTAGCACAGCCTGGTAGTGCGCTCGGTTTGGGACCGAGAGGCCGGAGGTTCGAATCCTCTCGCCCCGACCATCTTATCTACTGCCCCAGTTCATTCCCGAAAAAGCGTTTGTTGTAGACCATGTCCCCGGCCTTGATGCCGAGTTTTTCGGTGACGCCGCCTTTGAGTTCCAGCACCGCCAGCACCGGTTCTTGCGAGGGGATCGGCGTCAGGTATTCGGGCACGGCGTTCTGGTGGATCAGGGCGATCGCGCCGTCCTTTTTGATGAACACCATGTCGAGCGGCACAAGCGTGTTTCTCATCCAGAAGGCGCGCTTGCTTTCTTCGGGAAAGGCGAACAGCATGCCGGCGTTATCCGCAAGTTCTGTCCTGAACATCAGACCTTTTTCCTGCTGGTCCGGCGTGAGCGCCAGTTCGACATTAAAATTGTGCGAGACGCCATCGCTGCTTTTGATGACAACCGTAACTTTTTCGAGCGTCTGCGCGTCATCGGCGCAGGCAGGCGTGACAGCCAGAAATGCCGCTGCCGCGATCAGTAAAACGAACCTCATTCATATTCTCCTCAGGACGAAAAGAAATCAAAAAACAGCCACATCACTATAGTTGAAGTCACAAGAGATGCAATCATGGCCGGCAGGCCTTTGCGCAGCCACAGGCCCGGCGTGATCCGCAACGACGGGTCGCCTTCCTTTTCCGCGAGTTTTTCCGACAGGGTGACAACGAAGATGTTGGCCGTGGCGCCGATATGCGTGCCGTTGCCGCCGAGGCCGACACCGATCGCGAGCGCCCACCACAGCGGCATCGCGTTGATGCCGCCGGCGCTCATGCCGAGGATGATCGGGATCATCGCCGCCGTGAAGGGGATATTGTCGATCAGCGCGGAGAAAATCGCGGCCACCCACAGAAGCGCGATGGTGGCCATCAGCAGATCGCGTTCGGCGAAAGGTTTGATCTGCTGGCCGATATATTCAAGAAAATGGCTGTGCTCAACCCCGCCGATGACAACAAACAGGGAGATGAAAAACAGCAGGAGCGACAGCTCGACATCGGCCAGAATTTTGTCGATGCTTCCGTTGTGCGCGAATAGCAGCACCGCTGCCATGCCGAACGCCGCGACCGCCCACGCTTCCCATTGCAAATGCTCCTGAATCGTGAACAGGGCGATCATAATACCGAGAACGGCCATGCAGACATACCAAGTGCGTTTGTCTTCAATGACGTTCCCGCCAGCCTTCAGAGAAGAAACATCGGTCTTCTGCCGGGCCCATCCGCGAAACATAATCCATATGACGCCCAGCGTGGCCAGCCACGCGACAAAAACGATGCCACCCATGCGCGCAAGGAACATATTAAAGCCGATACCGGCAGCCGAGCCGATCATGAGATTGGGCGGATCGCCGACCAGTGTCGCCACGCCGCCGACATTCGACAGCATGGCCGTCGCCAGAAGAATGGGAACCGGGCTGACGCGCAGGCTCTGGCAGGAGAGGATAATCAGCGGCGCGAAAATGGCGACCGTGGTGACATTGTTGAGCAGCGTCGACAGCACCGTCACTGCCGTTCCCAGGAAAAAGAGCAGGGTAAATAACCGCCCCTTGCTGGCGCGCACGTTCCATTCGGCAATCGCCTGGAAGCCGCCGGTCGGGATCATGACGCCGATAATGACCATCATGGCGCCCAGAAGGAGAACGACGTTCCAGTCAACGGCTTTGAGCGCCAGATGGGGATCGTAGAATCCCAGAAACTGTCCAGCGAGCACCATTGAAGCCGCGCCGGCGAGCGCCACTTTGGTGCGATGGATGTGATGAAGGCCTTCGGTGAATATTCCGGCGAAGGTCACGGTCAGGATAAGGGCTGAGGCCAGCATGTCCGTATTCCATGACAGATCCCGGGCCACTTGCGTCATATCGTGCAGGTCCATAAGTTTCCTCACCTTTTATCGCTTCGCCGATTGTGCAATAAAACTCAGCCGTGATCCAGATTATCCAGGAAATTGAGGATCGCGGCGAAGGCGCCATGCATATAGAGGTCGTTATGACCACCCAGCGGATAGGTTTCCATGGTCTTCGGCTCGACCGCGGCCTCGAACAGCCGCCGCCCCAGCGCGTAGGGAACGACAGTATCCGCCGCGCCGTGCAGGACCAGAAGCGGCGCGCTGACCTGCTTGATCTTGGACAGGTTGTCGAAGCGGTCCTTGAGCAGCAGGCGGCACGGCACATAGAACATATGCCGCTGCGCCGTGTCGGTCAGGCTGGTGAACGGTGACTCGAGGATCAGCGCCTTGATGCCGGGATATTCGATCGCCATCTGCACCGCCGTGCCAGAGCCGATCGACTCGCCGTAGATGACGGTGCGCGCCGGAGGAATGCCGTGGTCGGCAAGGGCCTTCATCCAGGCGCGGCCGTCTTTATAAAATCCTGTCTCCGACGATTCGCCGGCGTTGCCGCCATAGCCGCGGTATTCCGCCAGCAGGACGCCGTAGCCCTGATCGAGGAAAGGCCGCGCCTTGAAATTGCGGATGCCGATATTGCCGCCATTGCCGTGAAACATAATGACGACGGGCCGCGTGCCGCGCGGGGCTTTGTACCAGCCGCGCAAGGTCAGGCCGTCACCGGTCGCGGTGCTGGTAACCTCCATGTCCGGCATGTTGTAGAGGGCGGGGACGGGCGCGCTGCGGTCGGGGAAGTAAATGAAATTACGTTGATAAGCGTAAAGGAAGGCAACAGCCATAAGATAGCCGAGCAAAAGATAGAGAATCATGTAGAGAACCTTGTTTTTGGACTCTGTGTATCCGAAAAGAAAAAAAAGAAGATATTTTTTAAAAGTACTTTGTTCCGTCATTGCGAGCGACCAACGGGAGCGAAGCAATCCACCTTACGGATTCTGGATTGCTTCGTCGGCCAAGAGGCCTCCTCGCAATGACGATATATTTTCTTCTTTGCCGTCATGCCGCGTCTTGCAGCCCGGCGCTGTACATGCGGGCATAGATGCCCTTCTTGCGCACGAGATCGGCGTGGCGGCCCGTTTCGGCAATGCGGCCGTGATCGAGCACGATAATCTGGTCGGC
>JANWLB010000034.1 GCA_025451095.1 Alphaproteobacteria bacterium | reverse complement strand
GTGGCTTCGCAAAAAGACATCGATTTTGGCAAGGACATCAAGACGACATCCGCCATTACTCTTTCGCTGGTCAATGTTGGCGATGTTCCTCTGACCATTGAGGACGTCAAACTGGCGAATTCCGACAACGGCCTGAGCATCAGCCGTACCGGATGCGCGCCGAAAACAGTGCTGGAGCCGGTCGAGGCCTGCCCGCTTACCCTGACATGGTCGCCGGTGCGTGAAGGCACCATCATCGACGACGTTCAGGTTTTGCATGACGGGGCGCGGGGTATCCTGGTTATTCCCGTCCGCGGCGAGTCGTCCGGCAGCATCAGCCAGGACACCAAAGCCGTCCGCCTGGTCGGCGATACGATCGCCTCCGCCCCCAGCAAGACGGTTGTTTCCCGCGACAAGACCATCGATCCGGCGAGCGTTTTGGACGGATTTGTCGTAACATCCCATTCGCCAAGCCGGGCGATCATTTCCGGTCCGGGCGGCAGCCGGATCGTTTTTGACAGCGAACAGGTCGTGGTAGGCGGGTTTTTATGGAATGTTAACGTCCGGAGCAGCGGGGTCGAATTCCGCAGCGGCGATGAAAAAGTACTTCTCCTGTTTGATAAATCTTTATCCTCTGTTAACCGGGTTTCTTCACAATCAGGGAGTAAGGGTGGTTCTGACTCTAGCTCTGGTTCAAACTCATCTCAAAGCACGAGTAACGCCGCCACCACACCCTAACCCGGTTGTACGGCCATGACTGACAAGGATGTTTCCCCCGATAAAAACCTGACGGAGCCCGCGGCACCGCTTGCGCCCGAGCGCCGTCAGAAACGCGAAGACCGCCGCAAGACTCCCGGCGAAGGGCCTGGCGGGGTCGAACGCCGCCAGTGGCAGGACCGGCGCAAGCGCCGGGCCAGCGAAGGCCGCGAACGTTATATCGACATGGTGCAAAGAGAGCGCGCGCTCCTGATTGAGCAGGGCGTACCACGCTCCACTGAACAACTTCTGGATATGGCGGGCGCGGGAGGTTCTTCCGAACTTGAGGAAGAAGGCGTTCGCGACCGCGCCACCGGCGATCTGCTGCGCTCTGTTCTTCCTGTTCAGTCATGGCTGCCGCTGAGCATACATTTGATCGGCCTGCAGGACGGCATTTTGAAAATCGCGCCCCTGCATGAAATGAACGACAAGCAGATCGGCACCCTGGCGTCGATTGCCCAGCGCAGCGGCTTTCATGTCGAGCGCGTTGAGGCGGAAATGTGGGACCGCGCGGAGCTTCTGGAAACGCTGCGCCGTGTGCATGATCTTTCCGCTGATCGTTGTGAAAAAACTCTGGCGCAGTGGCTTTCTGATATCGACAACGGTCTTCTTCTGAACCAGTTTCAGCGCGATCTTCTGGCAGAGGCGCTGCAGTTGCGCGCCTCGGATATCCATCTTCTTCAGGACAACGCGCCGGATACGCCGAACTGGATCAAATACAGGATTGATGGCGATTTGGTGCCCATGCATCTTCTGCCTTCGGATGCCATGGCGCGTTTGACCACCCTTATTAAGCGGGATGCGGGCTTGAACTTCGGTGACAAGACAACACCCAAGGATGGCCGCTTCGGTTTCAACTGGCAGGGCCGAAATATCGATGTCCGCGTCGCCGCCGGACCCCAGGCGCAAGAAGGTGAAAAGCTGACTCTGCGTCTTCTGGACCGCGCTTCCCTGAAAAGCTTTGATGATCTGTTTCGCCGTAACGAAGAGATTGCCGAATTTCTGGCCAAGCTTCTGTCGCCGGAAATCAAGGGCGGTGGCGGATTGATTCTTCTCTCCGGTCCGACCGGTTCCGGTAAAACGACGACATTATATGCCTGTGTGCAGCAGATCGACCGCCGCCGCAAGCACGTTCTGACCATCGAGGACCCGATTGAATACGAGCTGCGCTATGCCACGCAGTGGCAGGTGCGGCCTGGCTTCGCCGGCGGTGAGTTCTCCGACCTGATCAGGGCGGCGATGCGCCACGACCCGGACCACATTATCATCGGTGAGATGCGTGATTCAAATACAGTCGAAACGGCGCTGCGCGCGGCTGAATCCGGCCATACGGTTATTTCAACCGTTCACGCCGACACGGCGCTTCAGACATTTGAGCGCATGCGCTCTCTTATGCCGACAGAGCGTGAGCGGTCTTCCACCTATACACTGGCGCAGCAGGTCAAGGTGATCCTTAACCAGCGCCTGATCCGCATGCTGTGTCAGGGCTGCGCTCATAAGGCCAAGGCGTCAGAGATGCTCAAGCCAGAGGAGGTCCGGAGTCTGGGACTGGCACCCGATCATCAGTTGCGCCGCCACAACAGCAGCGGCTGCGACCTGTGCAACCGCACGGGCATCTCCGGTCGTACGTTGCTGCTGGATGCGATTCTGCTGACTTCGGGTCCGGGGCAAAGAAACCATATTTATGAAGCACTTATGAAGAACATCAATGGCATCGCCGACGCCGATGGCGTGGTTATGCATAATAGAAGCGACGCTTTGAAGGACCTGGTCGCGAGCGGCCTGGTCGATCCGAATCTCGCCCTGTCTTACCTTGACGAATAATTTTTACAAATAATGGGTTATAATGTCGGAGGCGGCCTTTGGTTGCCGTCTGTGAGGAGACACTGATCCGTGCAGCAGTGGGTTGCTGAAATCGCTTATGATTCCCCGACCGGAACAAAAAAGACGATCGAGTCTTTTTACATGCCTTCGGTCGACGATGTGCGGGACGCCATCCATAAAAAAGGAGGGTTTCCACTTACCATCAGGCCGCATGAGCGTTCATCGCTGGAGCGTCTTCTGGCGCGCTCGAGCTGGTGGCAGGTACAGCTCCTGCGCGGGATCCAGTTCCGCTCGACATCTGCTTCGCCCGGCGTGGCGCTCTGGCGGATCATTCAGGCGGAAACCAATCCCATGCGCCAGAACATCCTGGCGCCGGCGCGCGAGGCTCTGGCACGCGGCCTTAATGTCATCGATGCGCTTAAGGCTCTGCGTTCGTTTGATCACAGCACGCTGGCTATTCTCTCAGCCAGCGAGCGCGCGAACAAGCTGCAGGAAGGCATTCCTCACGCCATTCACTCGATCACGCAAAAGCGCAAAAATACCCGGGCTATCGCAGGCACGATGTCGTGGCTGGCCTTCGACGTGTTCAGCATCGTCTCCTCGCTGTTTGCCGGCAAGCCGATGGTTCTGGGCTGGTTCAAGGATCACGCGCCGACAAGTCCCGAAGAACAGGAAAAGTTCAACCGGGTTGTGGGCAATCTGACTCTGACCTGGGACTCTTTGATCTGGATATCGATTGGCGTGGCCGGATTCATGGGCTGGACGGTTGTGTCCTTCTGGCTGAACAAGGGCAAGACGGACTGGCCAACGGCCCGGATTGTCAGAAAAATTCCCATGATCGGCGCCTATCTGCGGGATCTGGGTTTTGCCGATTCCATGATGGCGGCCGCCCGCATGTTGCGTGGCATGGTGCCAATCGACCAGGCGCTGGCCCAGTCTTCTGAGGCCACGACCGTGCCGGAGGTTGCCAATTACTGGACAGAAGCATCCACAGACCTCGAACGGGGGGTGATGCTGGGGGCGGCGCTGGACCGCGAACCGCTGACCCGCAGTGAGCGCCTCGAACTGGCCAGCTTGTCTGATCTGGGACAAGTTGCTACAGTGTTAGAGTCTATTGCCGATATGCGTTCTGCGGCGGCAAAAACCAAGCATTCTCTGATTGTATGGCTTGCCCTCATTCTTACAGGTCTTTTTCTGGTAATCGCAGTCGGCAGTGCCATTTACGCCCTCACAGTTATGAATATGAGCATGGATAGCATGATGGACGGGTTTATGCAGGGTGTGGGGGGCGGATAGTGGTTACCCTGCCTAAAAAACTATCTGGTGGAGAAAAAAAAGGCGGGCCTGCCGAAGCCGTGCGGGCGGTTCCCAAGCCTGGCCTTTCCGATTATGTGGCCGGCGAATCCAAGAATTTTCGCAGCGATCTTTATCCCTATCTGCCGCATGATCTGGTCGGTGGCTCTATTCCGCATATTCCGGGCACGGAGATCGAGGCTGTATGGAATGCGGCCTCGCAGGCCTGTGTAACCGAGCGGGTGCATTTTTGCTTCACGGTTCATGAGAATCGCTGCTGGTATCTGGCCTGCCCGTCCTCGTCACTGGCCTCCAACCCGGACAGCTGGTGCCCCCTGGCGGCGGCGCTGCCAGGCAACAGTGAATACTGGGATAAGGAGACGGTTTATCTGTACGAGCAGGAAGGTCAGGCCTCGGCCCTGCGCTGGGACCCGGAAACCGGACGCATGCAGGTGTTTCTGGGCGCGGCAAGAACGCTGCTGCCGCGCATCCAGAGCATGAATGCCAATTTTGTCACGGTGAATCCCCAGGTGGCCACGATTGTGCCCTGGCGAAGCCGCGCCCTGAAAACCGAACAGCTGTCGCGCGCGGCGGCTAATGTGCTTTTGTATGCCGGATTGCTGATCAACTTCCTGGCGATCCTGTTTCTGGTGCTGCAGCTCATCATGACGAATTTTGTTCAGCGCGATCTGGCCTCGGTGCGGATGTCAACGGACAAGGCCTCAAACGATCTCATGATCAACGCCTATAACGCGCTGCAAAGCGATACGATCAAGCACATGGTCAAAATTCAGGAACTTCTGGATGCTTTACAGCGCGTTGATGGCACGCTGGTGCGTTATGAAGTCAATGCCGGCAAGACGGAATGGGAAGCACTGGTGCCGGCGTCTTTCAGCGGGTGTGATGGCGCTCTTAAGGGCTGCCAGGCCGTTCCTGGCATAGAAAAAGATGGCCGGGTCCGCGTAAGAGGCACAAAATAAGGGCTAAAATGAAGCCCGGGCTAGATTGTAACAGTTTGATTTAAAATTATTTTAAGAGTTAGGGATCTATAATGGAAAGATTAGCTGAAGTGGCCTTAAAGGGCCTTTTGAGCTGAAAGGGGACGGGGTGCAATTTCCCAAGACAGCATTCAAATTCGACTGGCGCGTCCTTCAGCGCTATTTAAGTCCTCAGGCGACGGAGGACCTTAACCGCTTTTTGGAACAACTGCCGCAGCGCGTAGGGCAGACGGTCCTGATCGCTGCCGGCATCGCGTGGGCTTCCGCGGGAGCTATAGGGCTTTTCACGACGATACAGGCAAAGGAGCTGACAACAATGCGCATGGAGCTGAAAAACGCCAAAGCGCTCCAGCCGATCGTGCCCAAAATCAAGGACGTCGCCGTGGATCAGAACGAGGTCAAATCTTTTTCCGAATCACTGACACGGATTTATCCCGGCCTTTCCGTAAAGCAACAAGGCGCGGCCATTTTTATAACGGCAAGTACGACGGCGAATTTTGGCCAGTTCCGCGAAGCGATTGGTCATGTGCAAAACGGGGGCTCGGGCTGGCGCGTGTCTGTGGATAAGCTGTGCGTAGGTCGTGAGTGCAAGCAATCGCAACTGGCGGCGCTTCTGAAAATTAACAAGGTTTCTGTAGACAAGCCCTGATATTGTTGTTCTCATGGATGACGTTGTTCGGGTTTTAGGTTTCAATGGCTTACAGGACTTTTCGGCGTTTTATTTTGAATAATTCATTAATAGAAGGAACGGAGCAGACAGATGAAAAAGACTAGGAATTTTTCAAGGCGGGCAAGTGAGAGCGGCAACGTCCTCTTCCTTATCCTTATCGCGGTGGCGCTGTTTGCGGCACTTTCCTATGCTGTAACGCAATCGACGCGTTCCGGTGGTGGTGATGCCAGCAGCGAAGCCAGCGTTATTAGCGGCGCGGAAGTCACTCAGTATCCGGCCGGTATCAGAACGGCCGTCGTGCGCATGATCATTGCCGGAAACGATGTGAGCGCCCTGCGTTTCAACTCGCCCTCGGGTTTTGGCGGCAACCTGTCCGTCGAAGTGTTCAGCCCTTCGGGCGGCGGCGTTCCTTATGCCTCGGCCCCCAAGGACGTCATGGCCAACGGTACGCCCGGCACATGGGCTTTCAACGGCAACTTTGAGATCGAGAATATCGGCAGCACCGGCGGTGTTGGTGCCAACGCGGATCTGATTGCTTTCTTGCCCAATATCAAGTCGGGCGTATGCGATAAGATTAACGCTCAGCTCGGTCTTCCCACGGGCGCCAGTGTTCCGGCAATGACGACGGATGAATCGGCGACGTACAAGGAAACTATTGACGGCACCGTGACCTTCCCGGCCGCAACAGATGCTGTCCTTACGCTTGGCGATGGCAGCGTCGGCACGGATACGGCCCTGAGTGCCCAGCCTTTTGGCTGCTTCTACAACTCAGCCGCGACGCCGAAAGAGTATGTTTACTTCCACGTTGTTGTAGAAAGATAACGTACTAGGCTTTCGTTTCTTCTTTCTTATGGCGGCCCGGTTCTTTTCCCAGAGGGAAGGCCGGGCCGCCGACATAATAAGGGCGCAGGATACAGGATATAAGTGTCATGAAGGACAGATATCAAAGACGGAGCGAACAAGGCGGCGCCCTGATTTATATCCTGATCGCCATTGCTCTTTTGGCGCTCCTGACCATTACCTTCATGGACTCCTCAAGCCAGCAGACCCAGAGCCAGAATACTTTCAAGCTGGCGTCGGAGATTGAATCGCAGGGCGATTTTATTCGCTCCGCCGTTCAGGAATGCGTCCTGTCCTTCTCCTCGGGCGATGGAAAGGCGGTCGCTGACGGCGTGCAGCTGAACAATCCCTATCCGCTGATGCCCGATAATGTCTATCTGAACAATTGCGCCGCCGACGGTGCCGAAGCGGCCGGCTCCAATTTCGTCAGCGCGCTGCGCTGCCCGGGAAACAACCCCGGCCCCCCCGGCGCGGCAACCGAGGCCTGTCATGCCGATATTTTCGCCGGGTCGTCGGGGAAGTTTCTGCCGCCGCCGCCAGCCATGTTCGGCCTTTGGCATTACTATAGCGGTGCAGACGGCGTGTTTCTCTGGACCGAGACCGAAAAGTCCGATTCGTTTATTCAGACAGCGCTGCAGAAGCTCGATGAAAAATATTCCGAATGCGAGGCCGATGTCATAGACGCGACCGGCGGGGCGATTGATCTCGACAGCGGTAACACGGTGTCTTGTCCTGATGGATCCACCTGTTTCCGTATCCGCATGATCATCAAGCCATCTTCCGTTTATAACGGCGATACCGACGGTCAGGAAGCCGGCTGCCCGTAGTTTTTTTCTCTATCTGACAGCTCTGTTCGCAAGAGAGGCCGTCAGGGGGCTTTCAGATCCTTGATAGCCTGTTTCGCGCGCTCGAACTCTTTCTCAATCCTTTCGACCAGATCGGGGCAGCCGGGCGCTCTTTTCTCAGCATCCGTTTGCAACTGCGCGGCCACATCGCCCAGAATATTGCAGCAGGCAGAGCGTGCGCCACCTTTCAGGCTGTGTGCCGCTTCGCGCAGGGCGTGGTAGTCGCCCTTGTCCATCGCTGCGCGTATCTTGACGATGCCGGGGGCGGTCATATCGATGAACATATTTAGCATCTGGATTGTGCTGGCATCGAACGCGCCCATCTGTTCCTTGATTTTGTCGATGTCGACGACCGGGCGCCCGTCGCCGCCTGTGGTGACGGATGCAACAGAAGGGGCGGCGGCAGGGGAAGAAACTTCAGGCGCATCCTCTTCGTCGAGCAGGCCCCACCGGATCAGAAGCCGCCGCATCTGGCCCATGGAGACGGGCTTGAGCAGACACTCGTCGAATCCGTGACTAAGATAGGCTTGTGGCTGTGTCATCTGGACATCCGCGGTCAGAACGATGACCGGGAAATGCGTCTGCTTTTCCTCGTTTTTAGCGGCGCTGTTCTTTTTTTCTTCGTCCCCACGGATTTTGCGTACCACCTCATAGCCATCAACTTCGGGCATGTGAAGATCGGTAAAAAGGATACCGTATTTTCCGCTGCTTAATGCCTCCAGGGCGGCGACGCCGTTTTCGACAAAATCGGCCTCGACCTCCAGCTTGGCCAGCTGGCGCTGCAGAACATCCCGTACGCTGGCGGTGTCTTCGGCGATCAGCAGGCGGGTCGGTCCCTCAATATTCAGCCGGGCAGTTTTGCGAGCGGCATCGCGCACGGCCTCGCCGAGTCCGCGGCGGCTGGCGGGTTTGGCCAGATACGTGGCGCCCAGAGCGTTCAGGCTGTGGTGAAGGCCGATATCGTCACGCACCGTATACATGACAAGGCCTGTAAAGGGGCGCAAAGTCATGATCTCGCGGATCAGATCGAGCCCCAACCCGTCGGGCAGGCCCTGGTCGATCACGCCGACATCAAAAGGACGGCGCTTTATAAGTTCCAGGCCGTCCTTGTACGTGGCGCAGCTTTCAACCTTGGCGCCCATGGATTCGAGCGACCGCACGATCTCCTTGGCCCCCTGCGGGTGGTCTTCGACAGACAAGACGGAAATCCCGTCCAGTTTCGGCAGGTCGGCGGGCTGGGTGGTCTGCTGCGTGCTGACTTCCTCGGTCGGGATTTCAAACCAGAAGGTGGAGCCCTTGCCGACGGTGCTGTCGACACCTATGCGGCCTCCCATCATTTCCACCAGCTTGCGGCAGATGGAAAGACCCAGCCCCGTGCCGCCATATTTGCGCGAGGTGGAGCTGTCCGCCTGGGTGAAAGGCTGGAACAGTTTCTCTCTGAGGTCAGGGCTCATGCCGATACCCGTGTCGACGACCTCGAAGCGCAGAACGGTGCCTTTGGCCGGGGCGGGTATGACATGGCCGCCCTTGCGCACGCGCGTGGTGACGGAGCCTTGTTTGGTGAATTTAAGTGCGTTGCCGGTTAGGTTCATCAGGATCTGACGCAGCCGCTTGGGGTCGCCGATGACGACAAAGGGCACGTCCTGTGCGATATCGTCCAGTAGCTGCACGCCCTTGCCGTGAACCTTGACCGCCATTGCTTCGTTGATGCCGCGCACAAGCGTTCTGACCGGCACCTCGAACGTATCGAGCTCCATCTTGTTGGCGTCCATCTTCGCAAAATCGTGGATGTCATCGAGAATCTCCAGAAGCCCGCTCGCTGAAGTTTTGGCGATATCAGCCATGGCTTTGATTTTTTGGTCGGGTTTTTCTTCGCCTATGAGTTCGAGAAGACCGTAGACGGACTGCATGGGTGTGCGGATCTCATGACTCATCGTTGCCAGGAAATTGGCTTTGAGCTCCGCCGCGGCATCGGCCTTCTCGACCGCGTGCTGGAGTTTCTCCTCGGTTTCCTTGCTGGCCGAGATGTCCGTAGCCCAGAGGATGAAAGCGTCGTGCCCCTCAAAGGCGCTTTCCTGAATGTTCAGCAAGACCCAGCGTTTGCCGTGAGCGTCGTCAAAGGGCAGAGTCCATTCGCGGGGCGGGGTGGGGCTTTTCATCTGGCGGGCCAGCTTGCCGGTCTCGGCGCCCGGCCACATCTTTTCGAGCGTCTGTCCGGCCAGATCGTCCTTGAGACCGAGGAGCTTTTTCAGGGCCGGATTGACATACAAGACATCGAGCTGCCGGCGGTCGCGGCGGACGATGCCAATTCCAATAGGACTTTGCTCGTAAAAATCTTTTAAATTCATGAAGAAAAAGGGTAATTAAAAAAGCTTGGCCTTGACAAAAAACCATCCTAGCACAGATATAAAAGAAGACATACGGGCAAGCGGGGCAGATCAATGGCATATAAAATAGCGGTGGTAGGGGCGACGGGCAATGTTGGCCAGGAGGTCCTGTCCATACTTCATGAGCGCGGTTTTCCGGTCAGTGAACTGGTGCCGCTGGCCTCCAGCCGGTCGGTGGGCAAGGAGGTTTCGTTCGGCTCCGCCAGCCTGAAAGTGCGTAATCTTGCCGATTTCGATTTCCGGGGTACGGATATCGCTTTTTTTGCAGCCGGGGGCAAGATATCAGCCGAGCACGCGCCGCGCGCGGCCAAGGCGGGCGCGGTGGTTATTGACAAGACGAGCCATTTCCGTATGGACCCCGACGTGCCGCTTG
>JANWLB010000033.1 GCA_025451095.1 Alphaproteobacteria bacterium | reverse complement strand
CGGCAGCGCGTCAGGCTTGATGCGCTGCCCGTTGAGCCACACCGTCCAGTCCTTGGGCGCGGCATAGACGATGCCACCCACGCTGAGCTCCCGTATACCGCGCGGACGCGGTCTGTCTGCGTCTTCCCCCTGCAGATCGCTTTGCGAGGGCGGGCGCGCCAGAAATCCACGCTTGGCTTCCTGCAGCAGGGCATGTTGCCACACCGTGAAGAACAGAGAGCCCAGCTCCTGCGGGTTGACGTCCGGCTGACGCAACCTGGTCTTGAGGCTTAAGGATTGCTGAATGCCCACACGCAGCTGTTGATCCTGCGTCGGATCCTTGGTGACGGCTTCGCCGGCGGGCACGGCCGCCTGCTGAACGCCCGGCGCCGGAGCCGTCTGCGCAACCTGCGCCATAACGCGCTGCGGCGAAGACATGAGCATGACCGTAGCCAGCCCGCTGCAGGCGAGCAGCGCCGCGAAAGCCAGATGGGATGTTTTTTTGCCCTGCGCCATGCCGTTTAGCCTCCTGCCACCGTGCCTGGCGTTGCGGGTTTGGGAATCATGGTGCGCCAATTGAAAGTCACCGTGCCCTTGATCAGAACAGCCGGAACGCCGTTGCCTATCTGCCGCAACGTGGCGTCGTTGACGTCCATCAGGCGCTGGACCTTGAAGCTGGTAACCGAGACATGGCCCGGGAAGGCGTTTTCGATCCAGTATACAAAATTATAAAAATCCACATCATCGAGCGCATCAACATCGATGGTTACAGGGCTATTCAGAATCACATAACCCGCTTCGTCAGCCTGCTGGCCGGTTTCGATCTGCGCGGCCTGAATATCGTAGCGTGCCTTCAGAACGTGGGTAAAATCCTTGATCGCCTCGATGCGCTGCCGCGCGACAACGCGGCTCTGGTCGCTGAAGAATCCCGCCGCGGTCAACACCTCAAAGCGTGCCTTTTGCTCCTGTATCTGCTGGAATTCGGTCCGCAGGCGCTCTGTCTGCACCTGCTTGTCCGACACCTGCGCGCGTACGGTGCGCAGGTCGCGCGTCAGCTTTACATTCTGCGGCATATAATAAAAGTAAATGCCTGCCGCCAGCGCGCCGTTAAGCGCGAGGAGAAGCATGATGCCAAGCACTCTCTTGATGCCAAGAATCTGGATCATTGGCCACGCCCCTGTATGCTGATCTCCGCGGCGTAGTCCTGCTCGGACATTTCCTCGGCCGACGCGCCGGTCGTACCGGAGAAGGTGTCGCTGTATTCCAAACCGGCCACATTCTTATCGATATTCACAGTATAGCCGGGGAGCAGCGTGCTGAGCCGCTGCTTGAGATTGTTCACTTCGCGGACGCCGATTTCCGGCTCGATCGAATGCGGGAAGCTGAGCTTCAAAGCGGCCTTCAGCTCCGCAGCTACCGTCGCCTGGGCTACCGGCTCTCCTTCCGCAGCCCGGGGCGGTGTGACTATATCGATGGCCAGCGCATCGAGGCGCAGCTCATCCCCCAATCCCTGATCGATCATCTTGACGAGCGGCAGGCTTTTCATGCGGACGGCGTCGAACCCGTCATAGGTGCCGAGCGCGCCCTGTACCAGCTTGACGTCAAAGCCGAGCGCGGAGAGCCGCGCCACTTCGGATTCATAAGCAGACGTGGCCGTGACCAGTGTCTGGCGCTGCGTCTCAAGATTGGCTTTCGTTTCCGACATCTGACCGATATGGCCCATGACCTGCCAAAGCAGAAAACCGCAGACCGCGCCCAGCAACAGCATGGCCGCCGCCGCTATCTTGCGCGGGCGGTGAATCTTGGTCAGGTCAGCCGCACTCATGGGCAGGATGAAACGGCTCTTGCGCCCGATCCAAGCGGCATGCAGCGGATCGGCGAGGCGCGGCTCATCCTGGATGCCGATGGTGATACCCAGCTCGCGCGCCGCCTCGGGCGCCGTGAAGGTCGTATACTGGCACGGTATGTCTACCAGCTTCTCAAGCGCGGCGCCGGCGGCCGGGCTGCAGACGACGATGACGTCCGTGCCCTCATCGGCCGAGAAACCGAAGCGGGATAGATAGCTGATTGTCGCCTTGAATTCCTGATAAACTTCCTGCGCCCACTGTTCCGGATCGGCATCCGTATCCGTGACCGGCGTCATGCGCGTCATGGCCAGCTGGCCGTCGCGCGTAATCACCTGACGCAGGGCACCGCTATGGTGCTGGCCGATGAACATTACCCAGCGCGGAGGCTTTTTGCCCCGCCCCGCCAGACTGACGGCCAGCTTGGCCACCATGTCCGAAGCCTCGACCGGCAGGAGATAGAAACCCGATACGGTCGCCAGGGATTTTCTGACCGCATCCATCGTCTTCGCGACCGGCTCCGACGATGGCACGGCAGCGAACAGGTAAAGGCCCGCCGCATTGGTCTTGTCGGCCTTGGCCTCTTCGCCCTTGGCCGGCTTGATCGGCAACGCGCCGCGAATGGGATAGTTCGGGAATGCCACCTGCAATTTGCGCTGCAGCACATTGGCCCTGTCCATCGGACCAACACGGGGCAGGCGTTGCCCGCCCTTGAAATGCTGGTCCGTCATGTCGTTCAGAACCAGGACCGACCTGCCGGCGCATTCCTTGCGGATCAGGCTGCTGACCGTGTCCTCGAAATTCTCGGTCTGCCAGGGAATCGTGTCCAGCAGGCGCACCGCACGATACGTCACGTTATAGACGTACAGAGCCTCATCCCCGATCAGGAGAACGCAACGTGACGGTGTCAAAAAGGGTATGGCCATAAAAACATAACCCGGGAAAGGTGAGGACCGCTAGAAATCGACCATGTTTCCAAGGTTCATATAGATTGGACCCAGAGAACCGGCGGCAATCCAAGCTATTATACCACCAAGAACGGCGGTAAGAAAAGGCTGAATCATTTCAATAATCGCCTGGATCTGCTCATCCACATCGTTTGTGTAGAATTCGGCGACCTGGTCAAGAACGATAGTGAGGTTACCCGATTCCTCACCCACCTTGAGCATTCTGACCACCATGCTCGGAAACTCGCCTGACGCGTTGAAGGCTTCGGAGAGCGGACTGCCGGAATGGACCTGCTCCTGGATACCTTCCAGCGCCTCGACGATAGCCAAATTGTTGACTGTCTTGCGCGACGCCTCAAGGGCATTGAGCACGTCGATACCGCTGGCGAAAAGGGCGCCGAATGTCTGGGCAAAGCGGGCGATGTTAATCTTGCGTATCAAGGGGCCAATAGCCGGCATGCTGAGCATCCATAAATCAAAACGATACGCAAGGCTATCGGAAGATTTCTTAAGCGCCTTGATGACCAGGAAGATAATTATCGGCACCACAACCACAACGACCGCGCCCCAGACCGGCACGCCAAAAACTGTGAAGAGCGGTGAAGCGAAAAAATGAGCCGTGTTGATCAGCGCCACCGAGTAAAAAGGCAGATCAAGCTTCAGATACTTGAGGAAGTCAACAATCTGCGGCACCACGAACGTCATCAGGAAGACTACGGCAATGCCAACGACAATCGTTACAATAATCGGGTACAAGGTCGCCTTGCGTATCTTGGCCTGCATCTGGTCAACCCATTTCAGGTACTTGATCAGCTGGCGGTAAGTAGCCGTCAGGTCGCCCGTCTCCTCTCCCGAGGCAATCAACGAGATATATAGATTTGTAAATATCTTCGGATGTTTGGCCATGGCTTCGGACAGCGAGCTGCCTTCCGAAACGTCGCGGTAAATCTCGGACATGATATCCCGCAGACGGTCATGCTCGGTCGTATCGCGGATATCACCCAAAGCCGTCAGAAGCGGCACTCCGGCGCCCTGCATCTGCTCCATGTGAAGAAAGAGCTGTATCAGGTCGCGGACCTTGACCTTCTTGGCGAAGGCCGGATTTGAAAAAATACCTTTTTTCTTGTTGAGCGGCGCGCACTGGATCAGCTCCAGCCCCGCGCTCTGCAACTGGTTATGAAGGTCCACCTCATTGGCCGCGGAAATCATGCCGCGTATGGGGCGCCCCTTGTTGTTGATAGCCCTGTATTTGTAACGCTGCATATGAAAGGTGAAAAAAACTACTTGTTGATGTCGACAACCGTGGCAAGAGACTCCAGAGTGGTAATCCCCTCAAGTATCTTCAGAATGCCATCGTCCTTCATACTTTTAAAGCCTTTTTCCAGCGCCTTGGCCCGCATCTGGTTCTTGGTGCCGCCGCTGGCGATAATCTCATCCAGATCGTCGTCGAGCATGAGAATTTCGGCCACGGCGATCCGGCCTTTATAGCCCTGGCCGGAGCAGGCCTGACAACCGCCCTGACGGGCCTTGTAGATCGTAGGCGGGCTTGTTTCCGGGACGCCCAGAATAGCGCATTCATGCACATCCGGCTTGTGCGGCACCCGGCAGCTCTTGCACACCAGGCGGACAAGGCGCTGGGCGAATACGGCAATGATGGCGCCTGCCACCATGCCCGGTTTCAGCCCCAGATCAAGAAGGCGCGGAATGGCGCCGAAAGAATCGTTGGTATGCAGCGTCGTATAGACCTGGTGCCCCGTCATGGCGGCCTTGAGCGCCATTTCGGCCGTGACCGAATCGCGGATCTCGCCGATAAAGATGATGTCAGGGTCCTGACGCATCATCGCCCGTATGCCGTCGCCGAATTCGAGAATGCCTTCGCGCACGGGCGTCTGACGGATCATCGGCAGGGAATATTCAACCGGGTCCTCGAGCGTCTGGATGTTGACCTCGACATTGTTGATTTCGTTCAGCATCGAATAAAGCGATGTGGTCTTGCCGCTGCCGGTCGGGCCGGTAACGATGACGATGCCTTCAGGACGATCCTGCGCGCGCTTGATCTTCTTCAGGTTCTCCGGGCTGAAGCCCAGGGATTCGAGCGGCACAATGTTCTGACTCTGGTCAAGAACACGCAGCACCATGTTTTCGCCATGAACCGTAGGCAGGGACGACACGCGAAAATCGGCCATGCGTCCGCCGACATTCATGTGGAAGCGGCCATCCTGCGGCGTCAGTTTGTCGGCGATATTCATGTTGGAAATAATTTTCAGGCGCTGCGAGATCGCGCTCCAGTGCTGCTTGTGCAGGATCTGGGCCGTAAACAGGATGCCGTCCTTGCGGTAACGCAGGCGCACGAAATTCTCTTCCGGCTCGAAGTGCAGGTCCGAAGCGCCGATCTTCACGGCGTCGAACACCAGGGCGTTGACCAGGCGTACGATCGGGTGCGTATAAGCGTCAGCCTCGGAGATTGTCGAGAGGTCGGGCGCGTGGCCCTCCTCAAGCTCTTTCAGGATCGCATTTATGGAGCTGGCGTAACCATAGGCGGCGTCGATTGCCTCAGACAGGATCGAGGGCGTGGCCACCAGCGGTTTGACGGTCATCTGCTTGGGCAGGTAACGGCGCAGCGCATCCATCGCCACGACATCATAAGGATCCGACATCGCAACGACAGCCGTATCGCCGGACAGCGAAACGGGAAGAATCTGGTGTTTGGTCGCCATCGTCTTGTCGATGAGGCTCAAAGCCTCTCCGTCAAGAATGGTGCGCTTGGGATCGAATACGCCGAAACCAGAGCTCTTGGCCAGGAAGGCCGATAATGTCTCTTCATTGATAAAGCCGAGGTCGACGAGCACCTCGCCGAGCAGTTTGCCGGTAACTTTTTTCTCCTGCAGGGCGACGTTGAGCTGGTCCCCGGTGATGACACCGGCCGAGACCATGCGCTCGCCCATCCGGCCCCCGCTTTGGGACGGATCGCGGCCTTCCTGCAGCTGGCCGCCCCCGGAGGGTACCAGCTGGCGCGACTTGCTCGCGGGCGCATCACCGCCAGCGCCGCCCGAACCCGCGAAACGCCGGGTCGAACCGTTCTTGCGCGCGGAACCGCTCCTGTCGACGACGACAGCATCCGTAACCTTGTCCCTGGACGGGGAATCGCTCATAACCCGGCCCCGATTTCCCTTATGTAACTCATGATCATGAAGATTTGCACCCCGAAGTGACGGACCTGAAAAACGCGCCCGTAGTCTCTGAAATTAAAGCAAAAAGCTAAAGAATTTAATAACATGATATGTCAAAACTCCTGTCCGGCGACCTCTTCAGAGCACCTGACAGGAACATCTGTAAGCAATGTCCATGCCAACAGGCCGCGATAAGCGACTGATATTATTTAAATATAGGCCGGCACCCCTCCGTCAAGTGTGCGCCGGCCTCATCCGCCATACAGGAGTAACGCGGATATCAGGGCCTAAGTTTGGCAAAACAGAGGTGGGTCAAAATTGGCATAATTCGTGTTACAGGCTGGGATTTTAAAAAGAATTATCCGGGCTTGCGGCACCAGAACATATACATGCTGACAAATGTTTTTGGCCTTTTCTTCTCGAACAAAACCCAGTTGTCCAGATTCTGCATAGCCTGATCCTGAGGAAACATCTTGCGGTACTCCGAAAAAACGGACGCCCCCAGAAAGAAACTTTGAAATGTCAGGCCCAGCTGCCGCAGGGATTGCTGAATCCTGGAAATATCAAATCTGTGCTCCTGCACATGGAATACCAGATCGCGTAGTTCTGACAGGGCGTAAAAGTCACGGTATTCCATGAGCCCTTTATAATCGCGGCGCCGCAAGAGCTTCGCGCAGTCATGCCGGAAACGCCGTACATCATCAGGAGTCGGACGATATTTTTTTCTGGCGATGACGTTCCGCGCCGCAACCACATGGCTGCGCGCCAGTTCGCTGTACAATGCCACGCGCATCAGGCCGCCGGGCCTGAGCAGGCGCTCCAGCACGCGCCATCCCTCCAGCGGTTCTTTCATATGATGAAGCACGCCTGAACAGGCGATATAGTCATACAGATCCGAACCTTCCAGCCCGAGAATGTCCCCTTGTTTAAAAGTTACATTCTTCACGGCATATTCCCGCGCTTTCTGTACGGCGTAAGACAGGCTGGTGAGGCTGAGGTCAACAGCCAGAATCTCCGCATCGGGAAAAACCAGGCCCAGCTCTATCGCTTCCTTGCCTGTGCCACAGCCCGCGACCAGGATCCGTGCCTTTTTATTGCGCAGGCTTCCTTCGTTTTCCTCGCTGTAAATCAGGCTCGAACAAGTGATCCATTGCGGATAAGGCGATTCTTCATACTGCTCCTGCACGTTCCGGGAAACTTCATCCTCGATTTTCGTCAGACGCGGAATAGTGTTCCTGACTTTTGCGCGTTCCAGCGGATCGCCAATCTGGATTTTAACCAGATTCCTCAGGGACGATTCAGAATATTTATCAAGAATAGAAGCGGCGTTCTTCAGAGTTCCGAGCGGCACATAACTGGCAAGAACGGCGACATCCTTTTCACCGCCGCCGCCCGACTCGACCCGCGCACGGAGAGCTTTGAGAGCGCTCTCCTCTTCTTCCGTGACGCAGAAGGCATATTCCGTGTAATGGCAGCAATGCGCCAGGGAATCCGCCAACGCTGTAAAATCCTCCTGATTGAAATGCCAGTCGGCCGTCTCCAGATTCTCAAGCAAAAGCCGCCTGAGATGCGTAAGAAATCTTTCAAAATCAAATGCGGGAATCCTTACTCTCTTCAGTCCTGTCAGAAAGTAGACATCCATCAGACTGTCGCGGTTCGGAAGACCTTCGAAAGCCTTGCGGAATTTTTTATAATTTTTCTGCCTGACAGCTTTATGCAGGGCCTTGAAACCGGGATCCGTCTGCAGAATGCCCAGCCAGCCCAGACCCGCATCGGACGTATAGCATTCCGGTATCTGCATCGATTCCAGAAACAGCTGTTTCAGGGTCGGATTGAAGATCCTGAACCTGAAATTGCGTGCCAGGTTGAGAAATTTTTCCCTGTATATCAGGTTGCCTGGCCGCGCCTTCACGGCGCGGGCATAACAATCCAGGGCGTGAAGAACGAAACCGTCAGACAGAAAAACCTCGGCTGCATTCACATAAGCCTGATCATATTCAGGATCGACGTTGACGGCGGCCTCGAAACACTCGACAGCCTTCTGCTTGTTGCCCCCGATATAATGGATGACGCCCAGATCATGCCAGGCCCCTGCCGACGGTCCCTCGGCCAGCGACTGTTCCAGCAGGGTCTTCGCCTGCATGAAGTCCTTCTTTTTTATAAGCTCCTGCGCTCTTTGATAGGTGGAGGGAGAGGCATTGGTGGCTGTTGCGGCTTTCATGGCGGATATTTTAGGGTCACACCGTTTTCAAAATCAACCCGGAACTCCTCTGTTCGGCCGGGCACCGGCCGGTGAGCGCGAATTGAGCGCAAAACATAAGGGGCCATTTTAGCCCTCTTGAACGATTTTCATTAATGCATTGAGATTTAAAACTAAAATGGCGCGCCCGAAGAGATTCGAACTCCTAACCTTCTGATCCGTAGTCAGATGCTCTATCCAATTGAGCTACGGGCGCCCGTTCCCGGATAAGGGAGGCATTATTTAAGCAAAGAGCTCTGCCATTGCAAGAATTTAAAGACGATTGTGCATTTTTCAATAAAAACGGGTGGTTGTTGCTTGACACCCCGTTTCAATAGGGTGATTGTTACGAAGGCTGCGTCCTTGACCGCCGGTCATGATTTCTTTAATGATCACAAATATCTGACGGCAGTTGGGGTCAGCTTTTTCGGGGAAGTGTTCTTCGGGGTAACCGTTCAAAATAGAAATTATTCAATTCGGGAAGCATTGTTATGGCAGGCGTTGAGTCCAGAAATTATCGTTCGCGTTTTTTAACACGCACGGCCCTGACCCTTCTGACGGGCGCGGTCTTCGCTGCCGGCCTTTCCGCCGCAACCGCCCCTGCTGGCGCCGCGAATGGAAAGCCGCCCGCCCTGGTCATCACCAACGAGCCACTGCCGCCCGAGCTTCAGAACAAGATTTACTCCAAGCCGATGCGCGTTCCCGACATCACCCCGGCCCAGATTTCCGGCGGCGCCTACTACGGCGACGGTCAGGAAACCGTAGTCAGCCGCAAGGTCGACGGGCTGCGCAGCGAACTTTTTGCCCTGCAAGGCCGCGTTGCCGAGCTCTCGGAAAAACTTGCCGGGCTTGAAGCCGGTGGCCAGCAGCAGGCGGCCGAGTATTACGCCAGCCTGGCAACCATCAGCACCCAGCTGCAATCCGGCACGACACCTGGCAACCCCCGGCTGGTGGAAAAGCTTTCGCTCGCGCGCAACGACCTGGAGCAACTCTCCGGCAACATCGCCGCGCTCAATGACCTGTCAATGGAAGTGTCCAACTCCGCCTCCATGTCTTCGTTCCTTCTGGAATCCTGCCGCGCGGCCTACGGCCTGTCCGGCGCCGTCGAGGAAGACCATGTTCGCCTGGCGCAGATGGAAGACGCCGTCAACAACACGGTTGTCGTCATCGACCGTCTGCTGAACAACGTCAACGACGATATCACGCGCACGACCGCCTATCTCGCCACCGAGCGCGAGAACCTGCGCACGGTGGGCCTTGCCATCACCACCGGCGACCTGTTCGGCAAGAGCCTCTCGAACCGCCCCTTCTCCAGCGCGCAACTGGCGAGCTTTACATCAGCCGCCCCCGGCATGGCGCCCGCAAGCCCGATGACCGCCGATGCCGGCGGCATGCCCAGCGGCCCGCGCCCGCTTGTGAAAATTCGCTTTGACCGCCCCGACGTAGCTTATGAACAGCCGGTCTATATGGCTGTCAACGAAGCCCTGAGCCGTTACCCGAACGCCCGCTTTGAGCTGGTGGCCGTTCATCCCGGCAGCGGCAATCCGGCCGAGGTCGCGATCGAGAGTACACGGTCGCGCCGCAACGCCGAGCGCGTTCTGCGCACACTGACTCAGATGGGGCTGCCGCTGGACAGGATCGATCTGTCCTACATGCCGGACCAGACCGCCTCGACCAGCGAAGTGCGCCTGTTTATCCGCTAGGATTTTTTATCAGGGATTTTTTAAACGCCGCAAGATGCCGGAAAGTCACTACCGGCGCTTCGGGATGTTGTTGAAAAGCCGTTGCGGCATCTCCACCCCTGCGAAAAGGCCTTCGCGTTTCGCCTTGTCGTAGGTGTATTGGGTCTTCAGGCGTACATCTTCATTCTTGACGTCTTTGTTCTTCTGCTCCTCCTGCTGGCGACTATAATAGTCGTCGATCTGCTGCTGCAGAAGCCGCATCTGCTGCAGGCGCACCGTGGAATCCATGTCGTTGAGGCTCGTCGAAGACGACAACGGCCGTGCCGAAGCAGAAGGCGCCGCGCCGCTGTCCTGCGCGAAGACAGGAGACGAAAAGACAACACAGGCCACCGGAACAGTCAGGACTTTCAAAAACCGCATGCGCACTCCTCCCGGAGATTCAATATGTTCGTGCTCCCATTATACCCCGATCCGAGGATCAAGTCATAGCCGATTTACGTCATCGTTCTTTTTCTTAAACACGCCTGCATGGCGGGCTATTGCCGGGGTATCCATATCGGCTTGGGCCCGCCGCCCTGCGTGCCGGCCGGGCTCTGCGTTGTATAGGGAGCCACGGACGGGGAAACAGGATTCTCTTTTCTTTCGGCTCCGGGCGGCGGCGTCCTGGCCGGCGCGGGCGCATAGGTGACCGGCCCCGCAGGCACACCGGCTGCCGGCGCCGCGGCAGCGGCGGATTTATCCCCTTTGACGACCTCGCCGGCTTCCTGGGTTTTCCCCTTCTTCACCATATCCATAAGCGCCTGCATTTTTGCAAATTCCTCATTAAAGCGCGCACGATCTTCGGCTATATCGCCCTCCTTAAGCATCACCGTCCCCGGGCGCGGCGTCATGGCCGTCACGGCCGTCATGTCCATAGCAAAGCCCCGGCCATTCATACAGGTCATCATGTTTTTGGCATGGTCTTCGGTCCAGACATAGGATGCGCCCGGCTGGCGCACATCCTGACGCAGCGGGTCAACGGCGGGAAAAACGGACTTGTAACATTGGCCCCAGGCAATATTTTTTTTGTATTCCGGGCTTGTGAGGTAATCGGCCCTGAAGCCAGGGGGAAGCGGTCTGGAAGAATCTGCGGCATAGTCCGGCCTGACGGAACACAAAAGGGCAGCGGCCAGAATCGTGACAAAAACCACGAAAGAACCCCGCCCGTTTTTTTGATGTATGCCCGTCATAGCCCGCTCTTGCCTCCTGCCCTTTTCATTATAGCATAGGCGGGCTGCCCCCCGGAAAGGTTGCCTAAACCTCTTGTTTTCGGCTATCACTGGCAGCGTCTGCGCTCCGGCGCCGGCACGTTCCCGTAGCTCAGCAGGATAGAGCATCGGTTTCCTAAACCGGGGGTCGGAGGTTCAAATCCTCTCGGGAACGCCATTTCACTAAAAGATTCCACTGGCTTACATGACATGAGCCCGCCATTTTTTAATTAAAAATGGTGTCGATTGAAGATGGCGCTCCCCCGTCTTATGCCACCGGATGATGATACGGCGTAAGCAAGGTGTCGATTGGTGTGTGTGACAGATCGACATTGAACGACGCCACGGTCTTGAAATCCGTGCCCGCGCCATCAGCATTGACCTTCAGCAGACTGCCGGCAGCGGCGGCCACGAACGCCACGAAATCCGATATGGCGTCGGATACAGGATCGTATCCGGTCAGCACATCCCATATGTCGACCTTGTCATGTTCGCTCTTTGAGAAGTCGGTCACATGGTCAACGCCACCGCCTGGGGTGAAGAAAAAGATATCGACGCCTGAATTGCCGGTCAGGACGTCGTTGCCGGAACCCCCAACCAGAATATCGTTCCCCTCATCGCCCTGCAGCGTGTCGTTGCCGCCGTCGCCGTATAGCTTGTCGTTGTCGGAAAAACCGTAGATCTGGTCGTCATCCCTGCCGCCGCGCAGCGTATCGTTGCCCCAGCCGCCGGTCATGGTATCTTTTCCGTCGCCGCCGCTTAAGTAATCATTGCCGGTATTGCCTTTCATCAGATCATTCCCGGCGTCGCCGTACAGGAAGTCGTCGTCGCCCGCCCCTTTCAGGAAGTCATCGCCGTCGCCGCCGTGAAGCCTGTCACTGCCCGAGTTCCCGTGCAGGGCATCGTTGCCCTCATCGCCCCAGAGCGAATCGTTGCCGGTGCTGCCGTCGATCCAGTCGTCGCCCTTACCGCCATATATCTTGTCGTTGCCGGGATTGCCGTAGAGAAAATCGTTGCCATCACCGCCATTTATGGTGTCGTTGCCGTTGAGGCCTTTGATGGTATCGTCTCCGCCCGTGCCGTTCAGCGTATTGGCGTTATTGTCGCCGGTGATCGTCTGGCCCGCGAGCGCGGCTTCATATGTCACAGAGGCCACGGGCACAGAATCTGTGTTCTGTATCTCTGCTGGCGCCGTCCGCAGTTGTCCGGGAATCACGAGAAGGGAATCATCGACCTGTTTTTTACGCATTTGTATCTCCTGTTGAGGGTTGTGTTGAAATAACAGACGTCACCCCCTTCCGTTCCCTGCATGTAAACAGGAGCCCCGACACAACGGCTCATTAATTGCCCATAATATAAAAAGCTGGCGGGCCTGGAGAGGCTTGTTCAGGCCCGCTTTATGCGGTAGCGCTATTTTTTGGTAAATAATTTACTTGCGGCCAAAATTCTATCTTGTGCCTTTCCCGGATATACCTACCATGCAGAATATGACGGCAGAATTACAAAAGACGGAACCTCCCAAGCGCCAGGCGAGTTATGATCTGGGTACTTTCCGGGTCCTGATCGTGGAGGACTATCCTTTTATTGCCGACCTGCTGCATTCATCACTGAACGAGCTTGGCGTTGGCTCCGTGCTGGTCAGCCCGAATATCGCCGCGGCCAAGGAGAAAATTCTGAATTTCAACCTTGTCGCTTCTTCCACCAACCTGGACGTCATCGTTCTCGACTGGCTGATGCCGGACGGCAAGGGCTTCGAGCTGCTGCACTGGATCCGCAACCATGAAAGCGATTCAATCAAATATCTGGCCGTCATCGTCTGTAGCGCCTATACCAACCTTGAGCTTGTGACGCAGAGCCGGGACAGCGGCGCCAACGAGGTCCTGGTCAAGCCGGTATCGGCGGAAAAGCTGGCGCGGCGCATCCTGTCCGTGATCGACAAACCGCGCCCCTTCCTGAAGACCGGAGAATTTTTTGGCCCCGACCGTCGGCGCAAAAAACAGGCTTTTGCCGGGGCAGACCGCCGCAAAACAAAACCAGAAGAGGTGACAGAGAAACATGAACAGCTTCAATAAGGCAAAGGTTGAGATTTTCCACCGCATCAACAAGCTCAAGCTCAAGGCCGGCGCGGCGCTTGACGAAAAAGGCGTCGGTTTCCTGGACGAAAAGGCGATCAAGCGCGCCCAGGCTGCCATCGACGCCAAAGTCACCGAATACACGGATGAGTTGGAAAGTATGCTCGCCCGGCTGAACAGCACATGGAACAGCGCGCTCGAAAACGCCAAGAACCCAGAGGCCACCAAGCAGCATGCCAGCGCCATGCACAACTACGCCAACAACATCAAGGATCTCGCCGCGACCTACGATTACGACCTGATGGAATATTTCGGGCATTCACTGCGGGATTTTTGCGAAAAGGTCGACTTTAGCAACAAAGCGCACAAGACGATCGTCCAGGCGCATATCGACGTGATGACCGCCGCCTGGCGCAAGAAAATCAAGGGCTCCGATGAGGAAATGGCGAAGGAGCTGAAAGAGACTCTGGCCAAGGCCATCGAGCAGCACAGCTGAAAAACCGGGAAAAACGGGCGAGGGATAACTAGAGCCGCTTCTCTATATAGCGGCGGCAGACATCCTTGAATTCCTGGATCAGTTTTTCGCCCAGCGCGTTCTTACCACCCACCATTTTCTGCGCAATCACAAGATTGACCGCCCGGTGAAGATTTTCGGCTATGATCAGAATTTCATCGTCGACCCGGCCGACATGCTCAAGAAAAGTTAAGACAGTGCCCGTAACCTCACCGGCGACGGGATAATTGAACGTCGTCGCATTGGCCTTGATGTTCATGATCGGCAGCATGAGCGATTCGAGCGCCTTGGGATTATCTTTATCTTTTTTCGCATTTTTGACAGCCTGAGAAAGGTCGTCCAGGAAGGGCTGCGCCACCGGTCCGAAATCAACCGTGTTGCTTTCCATCATCTGCTGGGCCATGGCAACCTTGGCCGTATCGATGACGCCGGTGCCTACCTTTTTCTGGAGGTCCGTGGAGGCTTTGATAATCTTGACGCCTGGCTTATTTTCCATACTGGCAACGCGGTTTTTGCTCTGGTGAAAATACTATCACGAGTTTGGTTAGAAAAGCCTAAAAATCGGACCGGCCGCGCGTCACAGAGGGTTCTTGCCCCTGTAGCGCCCTGCGCTTAGAATATGGGGCAGAAAAACAAATGTCTGCAACCTTCCACAACGATTTCACGGTCAGCGCATGAAAATTCTGGTTCCTGTCAAACGGGTCGTCGATGCCTTCGTCGCCATACGGGTCAAGGCAGACGGTACGGGCGTTGAAACCGCCAACGTCAAAATGTCGATGAATCCTTTCTGCGAAATTGCGGTTGAGGAAGCCTTGCGGATCAAGGAAGCCGGAAAAGCAACGGAAGTCATCGTCGTTTCCGCAGGTCCCGCCGGCTGTCAGGAGACTCTGCGCACCGCCATGGCCATGGGCGCGGACCGCGCCTTTCACATCCAGACCGACGCGGAATTGCAACCGCTGGCCGTTGCCAAACTTCTCAAAGCCGTGGCCGACCGCGAAAAACCCGGCCTGGTCCTGATGGGCAAACAGGGCATCGACGGCGACAACAATCAGACCGGCCAGATGCTGGCGGGCCTTCTGGGATGGGCACAGGTGACGTTCGCTTCCCGGATTGAAATGTCCGCCGATAAGGCCCGCGTCACGCGTGAAATAGATGGCGGACTTGAAACGCTGGACGCCAGATTGCCGGCCGTCATCACCACCGACCTGCGCCTGAACCAGCCGCGCTACGCCGCCCTGCCCAATATCATGAAAGCCAAAAAGAAGCCGCTCGATGTCCTTACGCCCGAAGCACTGGGCGTCGATATTGCGCAGCGCTGGAAGACCCTTAAAGTCTCCGAGCCGCCAAAGCGCAAGGCCGGAATCAAGGTCAAGACCATCCAGGAACTCGTCGACAAGCTGCGCAATGAAGCCAAGGTGATCTAGCCATGTCCGTCCTCGTCATCGCCGAACACGACAACAAAACGCTCAAAGCCGCCACCTATCCGGTCATTACCGCCGCCGCGAAACTGGGTGGCGATATACATGTTCTCGTCGCCGGCTCTCAGGCAGGCGTCGTCGCGGCCGCAGCCGCGAAAATTCCCGGCGTGGCCAAGGTCATCCATGTTGACGATCCCGCCTATGCCCAGGAGCTTGCGGAAAACATGGCCGTCCTGATCGCGCACAAAGGAAAGAACCACAGCCATATCCTGGCACCCGCCTCTTTCTTCGGCAAGAATGTCCTGCCGCGCGCCGCCGCGCTCCTGAACGTGCAGCAGATATCCGATGTCACCGCAATCGAAAGCCCGGATACGTTCGTGCGGCCGATATATGCAGGCAACGCCTTCGCCACGGTACAGAGCCAGGATACGCCCAAAGTCCTCACCGTGCGCCCCACATCGTTTGACGCCGCCGCCCGCGAAGGCGGCAGCGCCGCGATCGAAACGGCGGCAGGATCCGGCGAAACCGGACTGACGCAATTCATTGGGCAGGAACTGACCAAGAGCGAGCGGCCCGAACTGGGCGGCGCCAAGATCATCGTCTCCGGCGGACGCGGCCTGGGCAGCGCCGAGAATTTCAAGACTTATCTGGAACCACTGGCTGACAAACTGGGCGCCGCCGTTGGCGCCTCCCGTGCGGCTGTGGATGCCGGCTATGTGCCCAACGACTATCAGGTCGGACAGACCGGCAAGATCGTCGCCCCCTCTCTTTACATAGCGGTAGGGATTTCCGGCGCCATTCAGCACATGGCTGGTATGAAAGATTCGAAAGTCATTGTCGCCATCAACAAGGACGCCGAGGCACCGATCTTCGGAATCGCCGATTACGGCTACGTTGGCGACCTGTTCGAGGCCCTGAAGGACCTCAAGCAGGCGCTCTGATTCCTCCATGGCTTTATATTTACATAACTCTGCCACGAAATTGACGCATTTCAAAACGGTGCGGTAGAGTACTCCTGTTTTTTCTCAAAAAGCAGGAGACACGAGCATATGTCGACTTCCAGAGATTCACTCGCCGGTATCTTCACCCGCGCGCTTTGTAACCACAACGAAGAGATCGCCCGGCAGTGCGCGGACGACCTCATCAGAACCTATAGCGCCAATTCAAATGTCGTCGAGCCTTTCATGGACGCGCTGAACCAGCTTTCGCACAGCGATCCGCTGCGGGCCCTGAAACTGGCGACGCTCATCGCCCAGACCGCCGCGCCGGGCAGCTGCCTGCAGCAGAAAGCCGTTCCGCAATGGCCCGCCTATGTCGAAAGCGCCGCCCTCGAGGACGAAGCCACAGCGCTGGAAACCGCCGACGATGTGCTCTGCCAGGAAGACCGCGGCACGACATTGTCCTGGGAAGCACTGCAGGAGATTCTTTCTCTGGCCGAACACCATGCCCGCGACCTGCCGGCGGAGCTTCTTTCCTCCGCGCTGGCCCATGCCGCGGCCATCGCCGAAAGCGCACAGGCGCCCGACGCCACGCTGGCCCCGCGCCTGCAGACCGCACTGAGCAGCCTGCGGCACGATAGCGCTACACGGCCACAGCCCCGTTAAAAAAACTCAGGCATCTTTCGCCAGCTGCCTGAAAAGACCGTCGACGCCTTGTTCGACCAGGTCAAGAACGATATTGAAATCACGCGCCCCGCCGTAATAGGGATCGGGTACGCTCTGGAGCCCCGTATGCGGGGCGTAGTCAAGAAACATCCGCAAGGCGGCGCGGCTGCCCGGCGGCGCCAGCTGCTTCATGAAGGTCATGTGCCCCTCATCCATTGCGAGGATCAGGTTAAAACGATGAAAATCCTCCGCTGTCAGAAGCCGCGCCCGCAGATCGTCAATCTCAAAGCCGCGTGTCAGGGCCGCGGCGATCGAGCGCAGATCCGGCGGCTCACCCGCATGGTAACCATGAGTGCCGGCGGAATCGATCAGAAACCGGTCGGCCTGACCGGCGGCACGCGCGCGGTGGCGAAACAGGCCTTCCGCCGTGGGCGAACGGCATATATTACCCGTGCAGACGAAAAGAACGCCGTAAGAAGACGCGCCCATGATCGCTCAGCTTTTTTTCTGTTTTTCAGTGAAGCGCCGGAAAGCCTTCAGCGTCGCGGCACTGACGTGATGCTCAACGCCCTCCGCATCCATTTCGGCAATATCGGACGGCACGCCAAGCGCCTTGAGAAAATCAAGAACAATGATATGGCGTTCCTTGCAAAAGCGCGCAAGGTCGTTGCCTTTTTTGGTAAGGAACAGGGAGCGGTACGGCCGGTTGGTGACCAGGCCCTCCCGGTTCAGGCGGGCGATCACCTTGTTGACTGTCGCGTGGGAAACGCCGAAGCGCGCCGCCAGGTCCGAAACCCGCGCTTCGCCATTGACCTCGATCAGGTCGGCAATAAGCTCCACATAGTCCTCGGCGGTTTCCGTCTGGTGCGCCTCACGGACGCGGCCAAAACGCTCCGCCTGCAAAGCCGGGTCCGCCAATATATCGCCAGGCCGGTCGTTCATGGGTTGGGGTGTGCCTTTCCTGAAAACATCTCTATTGTGAAAAAAATTGTACCCCCTGTCAAATTTGTTGCCAAGGCTAAATTTTGTTGTATATACTTTAAAAATGATTAATAGCTCCGCTCCCAAAGGCCGCGTTGCCAGCCTGATGGAAGTCTACCGCAGCGTTCCCGTTCCCATGGACGCCGGATTCTGGCGCAAGCTGCTGGCTTTTGCAGGACCCGGCTATCTTGTGGCGGTCGGCTATATGGATCCCGGCAACTGGGCAACCGACATTGCCGGCGGCTCGGCCTTCGGCTACACCCTTCTTTGCGTCATTCTGATTTCCAACCTGATGGCCATATTGCTGCAGGCCCTGACCGCGCGATTGGGAATCGCTGCCGGCATGGACCTGGCACAGGCCTGCCGCCACAAATACCCCCGTCCGGTCAACTACGCGCTATGGCTTCTGTGCGAGATCGCCATCTGCGCGTGCGATCTGGCCGAGATCATCGGCACCGCCATTGCCCTCAATCTTCTCTTCGGCCTGCCCCTGATCTGGGGCGTCTGCCTGACGGCGCTGGATACTTTTGTCATCCTTTTCCTGCAGAACCGGGGTTTCCGCTATCTTGAAGCCTTCATCATCACGCTGATGGTGATCATCGCCGCCTGCTTCGCCGTGGAACTGGCTCTGGCCTCGCCCGCAATCGGCCCGCTGCTCGCAGGCTATATCCCCAGCGCCGAAGTCGTAAAAAATCCGGCCATGCTTTATATCGCCATCGGCATACTGGGCGCCACCGTCATGCCGCACAATCTTTATCTTCATTCCTCGATCGTGCAAACCCGCGCCTTCGGCGATACGGTCGGCGCGAAAAAGGAAGCCATCAAATTTGCCACCATCGATTCGACCATCGCCCTGACGTTCGCGTTGTTCATCAATTCAGCGATCCTGATTTTGGGCGCCGCTGTCTTCCACAAAAACGGCATGAACGAAGTGGCGGAAATACAGGGGGCCTACCGGCTGCTGGCGCCGCTGCTGGGCACGACGCTGGCCAGCACTCTGTTTGCGCTGGCGCTTCTGGCTTCGGGTCAGAACTCGACGGTCACCGCGACGCTGGCCGGGCAGATCGTGATGGAAGGATTTTTGCAGTTACGCCTGCCGCCCTGGCTGCGCCGGCTGGTGACGCGGCTCCTTGCCCTGATCCCCGCCGTTATCGTTTGCGCCCTGTATGGCGAAGAAGGCACAGCCCGCCTTTTGATACTTTCTCAGGTGGTCCTGAGCCTGCAGCTGCCCTTCGCGGTCATTCCGCTGATCCAGTTCACATCGGATAAAAAACTTATGGATGGGCTCCAGATCAGCAAGTCCTTGCTGCTACTCGCTTGTACCGCCGCTGCTGTGATCGTCATCCTGAACGTCAAGCTGCTGTTCGACTTTTTTGGCGGGCTGCTGCACGGCGGCTGATGGCGGCTTAGCCTCTTCCGCTTTTTCTGTTTT
>JANWLB010000032.1 GCA_025451095.1 Alphaproteobacteria bacterium | reverse complement strand
GTTGACGCCAACCCTGCCGTGACGGGTGGAGGAGGGCTCCCAGCTCTGGCGCAGGACAAGGAAGGCGGCGGCGATAAAGACGCCGATGGCGAATTCAAACCAGGGCAGCTGTTTTTGTGCGCGTTCCCGAAAAGCACCGGCGAGCAGCAGCCCCATGCCGGCCAGCGCCAGAAATATTTCGGGTAAAGCCGGCGCTATGGATGTCAGTGCGGAGCCGTTAGTCATGGACAGGAGCCTCCTGTGCGGGCTGATGCAGGGCCAGCAGATGTTCTATGGAGGGTGTGATGCGGTCAATAATGAAATTGGGGAATATTCCAAGCCACAACACGCTGAGAAGCAAAGGCAGGAAAACCACGATTTCGCGCAGTCCCAGATCGGGCAGGACGGCCGCCTCCTTATTTGTCTGCGGTCCGAAAATAACGCGGCGGTAAAGGACCAGCATGTAAGCGGCGCCCAGTATGACGCCCGTGGCGGCCAGGGCCGCAGCCGTGGTGCTGACCTTGAATGTGCCCAGCAGGGCCAGGAACTCGCCGACGAAACCGCTGGTGCCGGGCAGTCCGATGGCAGCCAGTGTGAAGATCATAAAGATGACGGCGTAATGGGGCATGTTTTTGACCAGGCCGCCATAGCGCGAAATTTCCCGCGTATGGAGGCGGTCATAAAGCACACCCACACACAGGAACAGGGCGCCGGAAACAAGGCCGTGGCTGATCATCTGGAATATGCCGCCTGCCAGGCCCTGCACTGTGCCAGTGAAAATTCCCAGGGTAACAAAGCCCATGTGCGCGACTGAGGAATAAGCAATCAGCTTTTTCATGTCGTCCTGCACAAGCGCGATCAGCGATGTATAGATTATAGCCACGATGGAAAGCGCAAAGACCAGCGGGGTAAAAAACAAACTGGCTTCGGGGAACATCGGCAGGGAGAAGCGCAAGAAGCCGTAACCGCCCATTTTCAGCAGCACGCCCGCCAGTATGACGGAGCCTGCCGTTGGTGCCTCGACGTGGGCGTCGGGCAACCAGGTGTGCAGCGGCCACATCGGCATCTTGACGGCGAAGCTGGCGAAGAAAGCCAGCCAGAGCCAGTATTGCAGGCCGGCGGCTACAGGCGCGGCCATCAGGGCCGGGATATCCGTGGTGCCGGTTTCAAAGTAAAGCGTCAGCAGGGCCAGCAGCATGAGAACCGAACCCAGCAGCGTATAAAGAAAAAACTTGAACGCTGAATAGACGCGGCGCGGCCCGCCCCATATGCCTATGATGAAAAACATGGGGATCAGTACACCTTCGAAGAAAATATAGAAGAGAACGGAGTCGAGCGCGCAGAACGTACCGATCATAAAGGTCTCGAGCGCAAGAAACACAATCATGTATTCCCTTACGCGCTTTTCAATGCTCTGCCAGCTGGCCAATATGCACAAAGGGGTCAGAAGGGCGGACAGCGCGGCAAAGAAAAGGGAAATCCCGTCGACTCCCATGTAATAGGAAATGCCCAGCGTAGGAAACCAGGTTTTTTTCTCGACGAACTGGAAGGCCGTGCCGGATGGATCGAATTTCACCAGCATATAAAGGGACAGGGTCAGCGTAATCAGAGAGGCGTAGAGCGCGGTGTAGCGCGCGTTACGGGCAACCGCCTCTTCACTGCCACGCAGGGTAAAGATCAGGATGGCCCCGATCAGGGGCAGGAAGGTCATGAGGGATAACAACGGAAACTCAAACATGAAGCACCTTCACAGCCCGATCTTGTATATGAACCAGGAGATCAGGCCCAGCAGGCCGGTGATCATGACCAGGGCGTAATGATACATGTAGCCCGTCTGAAAACGGCTGAGCAGCGCGCCGGTGCGGCGTGAAAGCGCGGCGGTGCCGTCGGGGCCCAGCCTGTCGATCAGTTTGCGATCGCCGGTGGTGGAGAACAGGCGTCCGAGACGCAGGGCGTTGCGTGTCACGGCGCGGTCGTATAGTTCATCAAAATACCATTTGTTGAGTGAAAGCCGGTAAAGGGGGCCAACGGACGCGGCGATCTTTTCGGCAAGCCCCCTGCGCCTTATATAAACGACCCATGCCAGAGCTATGCCAGCGAGGCTTAGTATAAAAGGCTCCAGCTTCACCCATTCCGGCACGTGATGCGCGGCCTCGAGGCTGTCATTTTCCGGATGTGCGCGCGTCGTCTCGTCCAGGAAGGCGCGATAGTTCCAGACCGATTCATCGGGTACCTCTTCAACCACCGGCGCCTCGACTTCGCGCTCAATCTCGATATCCGGCTCGGCAGAAGCTAAGACTTCCGGCTCGTTGTAATCCCCGGCGACAAAGGGCTCATAAAAGAGTGCTCCGCAGAAAATCGCACCCGTTGCCAGGACGACAAGAGGAGAAAGCATGATAGGCGGAGATTCATGAATGTGTTCCATGACATGATGATCGGCGCGCGGTTGTCCGTAAAAGACAAGAAATATGAGCCGCCATGAATAGAAGGCGGTCATGAAAGCCGCTGCCGATCCCATAAGGAAGGCGAAAAGGCCCGGTCCCGAATGGGCTGAGAAGGCGGCCTCTATAATGATATCCTTGGAATAGTAGCCCGAGAGAAAGGGGATGCCCGCCAGCGCAAGGGAGCCAATCCACATCAGGACATGGGTGAAAGGTATCAGCTTCGCAATGCCGCCCATTTTGCGCATATCCTGTTCTCCGGACAGGGCATGAATAACAGAGCCCGCAGACAGGAAAAGCAGAGCCTTGAAAAAGGCGTGGGTCATCAGGTGGAACAGGGCGGCATTATAGGCTGAAACGCCCAGCGCAAAAAACATGTAGCCTAGCTGGCTCATGGTCGAATAGGCGATGACGCGTTTGATGTCGAACTGGGTTAAAGCGATGGTTGCGGCGACAAACGCGGTCAGCGCGCCGGTGATGCAGACGACATCGCGGGCCAGGGGCGCATATTCAAAAACCGGAGAAAAGCGGGCGACCAGGAACACGCCGGCCGTGACCATGGTCGCGGCATGGATCAGCGCGGAAACAGGCGTTGGGCCCTCCATTGCGTCGGGCAGCCATGTATGCAGACCAAGCTGCGCGGATTTGCCGCAGGCGCCGATGAACAAAAGGATGCAGATGAGATTGAGTGCCGGAAAAGCATGACCCAGGAAAACGAAGCTGTCGCCGGCATGGTCGGCCACATTGTTGAAGATGGCATCGAACTGGATGCTGCCGAACACGAAGAAGGCGGCCATGGTTCCCAGCGCCAGCCCGAAATCCCCAATCCGGTTGACGACAAAGGCTTTGATGGCGGCGGCATTGGCTGAGGCCTTTTCGTTCCAGAACCCTATCAGCAGGTATGAGGCCAGGCCTACGCCTTCCCATCCGAAAAAAAGCTGCAGCAGGTTGTCAGCCGTAACCAGCATGAGCATGGCAAAGGTGAAAAGGGACAGGTATGACATGAAGCGCGCGCGGCAGGGATCGTGGCTCATATAGCCGATGGAGTAAACATGCACGCAAGCCGATATGATGTTGATAACGCACATCATGACAACGGCAAGCTGATCGACACGCAGGGCCCATTCGATGGAAAAATCACCGGCAGTGATCCAGTGGGCGAGAGCAATGGTGCGCGGGTCACTTTCCATGATGACATCGAAGAAAAGCACCAGTGAGGCAAAGGCGGCGATGAACATGCCGGTGCAGGTGATAAGCTGGGCGGCGCGGTCGCCCATTTGCCGCCCGAACAGGCCGGTGAGCAGAAAAGTAATCAGGGGTGTGAAGACGGCCAGGATTTCCATGCGCGGCGTTCTAACCTTTCATGGCCGATATGTCGTTTACGGCGATAGAGCCGCGGTTGCGGAAAAATACAACCAGTATGGCCAGGCCAATGGCGGATTCAGCGGCGGCAACGGTCAGGATAAAGAGAGAGAAGACCTGTCCGGCCAGGTCGCCCAGAAATGAGGAGAAGGCGACAAAATTAATGTTAACGGCGAGCAGCATCAGCTCGATAGACATCAGGATGACGATGACGTTGCGCCGGTTCAGGAATATGCCGAACACGCCGATGGTGAAAACGATGGCGGCAAGGATCAGGTAGTGGGTGAGGCCGATGGTCATCATGATTTATACCCCCGTGCCTGACGAGATTTTCTGAATCTCAATAACATCGCGCGGATTGCGGGCTGTTTGCGCGGCGATTTTCTGGCGCCGTACGCCGGGGCGCGTCCTGTGCGTAAGAACGATGGCGCCGATCATGGCCACCAGCAGGATCATGCCGGCCGTCTGGAACGCGTATATGTAATCCGTGTAAAGAATGCTGCCCAGTGCCTGTGTGTTGGGGAGGACGGGGGTGCCCGAAGCTGCCGGCGCGGCGGGGGCAGGCCAGGCTTTATATAGCATGACCAGTTCAGCTAACAGAATACCGCCGGCCAGCGCGCCCAGCGGCACGTATTTCCGTGCATCCTGCCGTAAATCGGCGAAGCTGATGTCCAGCATCATGACGACGAACAGGAACAACACGGCGACGGCGCCGACATAGACGATGACCAGAATAAGCGCGACGAATTCCGCACCCAGCATGACGAACAGAGCGGAGGCATTGAAAAAGCCGAGAATGAGAAAAAGGACCGAATGCACCGGGTTGCGCGCTGTGACCACCATGAGGGCGCTGATCACAAGGACGGCGGCAAAAAGATAGAAGGAGAGGGCCTCAATCATACGCGGTACCTGGCGGCAGGTTGGAGACAGCCGGAGCCACTACCCGGCGCTACACTTTTCTAGTATTTTCAAAGGGCAAGCGCAAGCATCTTAGGTCATCCATCCCCTTCAATCTTTTGACGGCGTCCTTTTGCGAAAAGACAGAATCAGTGTAATATGAACGCGTTTCGAGTCTGGCTTTACTCTCCGCCTTCTATTTTCCATTTTAAGGTGTTTGTCATGAAAAAGATCCATCTGCGCAGCGCAGCTGCGGTTCTGTCTTTTGCTATCGGTGCCTGTGTTTTGGGTGCGGTAACGGCCCGCGCGGGCGACAATACGCTGTCCCTGGGCATTGGCGTTTCCAACGTGCTGGATAACAGCGATACCACCGATTTTCGTGCGGAATACCGCATGGGCGAGCCTTTCATACTCGGTGCAAAAGGCTTTGCCGGTGTTGAGGGCACGACTGACGGCTCCCTGTACGGTCTGGGCGGTATATTGTGGGATATGCCCATTTCACCGCATTTGTATTTTACGCCGGGTCTGGGTGCCGGCCTTTATCATGAAGGTGATGACAAGGATCTGGGACACGTGATTGAATTTCGCGGGCAGCTGGAGCTGGGTTATGAATTTTCCAGCCAGGATCGCGTGTCGGCCAGTCTGAGCCATACCTCGAATGCCGGTCTGTCGGACGAAAACCCGGGCACAGAGGCTCTGAACGTTTATTACCATATGCCAATCAGCCGGATCATAGGCCACTGATCATTCCGGGCTGGTCCGATTCATGTGAATTACGGGTAATAGCGCTGTACGGGCAGGGTCCCGCCCGCTATCATTTTTTCTGATTTCCGCTTGCAACAATTTTGAGCCGCCGGCAGCGCCCGGCAGGTCCGCGTTTTCGTGATGGGTTTCGAGGACAGTTTCATTCATCTGCATGTGCATTCCGCCTTTTCGCTGGCGGAAGGGACGATCCGCATCAAGGATCTGGTCGGGCTGTGCCAGGAGCAGGGTATGCCCGCCGTCGCCGTTACCGACACCGACAATCTTTTTGGCGCGCTCGAATTTGCGATGACGGCCGCCAAAGGTGGTGTGCAGCCGATCATCGGTTGCCAGATCCGCGTCGGGCTTGAAGGCCACGAACTTGTTCTGCTGGCGCAAAGCGACAAAGGCTATGCCCATTTATGCAAGCTGGTGAGCGATGCCCACCTGCTCAGCGATCCCGTGCAGGGTCCGCACCTTCAGTGGGAGTGGCTGGAAACGATGTGCGAAGGCCTGATCTGTCTGACCGGCGGGATCCGCGGTCCTGTCGCGCGTTATATCCTTCACAATCAGGCAAAAAAGGCCGAGGAGGTTTTGCTCAGGCTCAAACGTCTCTTTGGCGACCGTCTTTATATCGAACTGCAGCGCCATGATCTCCCGGAAGAGCAGACCGCCGAAGGCCCGATGCTCGACCTGGCCTATAAGCATGATATTCCGCTGGTCGCGACCAATAATTGCTATTTTGAAACGCCGGATATGCATGAAGCGCACGATGCGCTGCTCTGTATTGCGGAAGGGCGCTATGTTACGGAGGAAAGCCGCCGCCGTGAAACGCCGGATCACTATTTCAAGTCCGCCTCTGAAATGCGCGAACTGTTTGCTGACCTGCCTGAGGCTGTCGACAATACGCTGGTTATTGCGCGGCGCTGCCACTTTCTTCTTAAATCCATACAGCCCATTTTGCCGCAGTTCCAGACGCAGGATGGCCGCACGGAAATCGAGGAGCTGCAGGCCCTGACCGCCGAGGGGCTGGAATGGCGTCTGGAGAATTTCGTCTTCAGGGACGGCATGGATGCGGCGGCGAAAAAGGAAGCCGCGAAGCCCTATCGTGAGCGCCTGAAGTATGAGCTCGGCGTCATAACCAAGATGGGTTTTTCCGGCTATTTTCTGATCGTTTCCGACTTTATTGTCTGGGCCAAGAAAAACGGAATCCCCGTCGGGCCGGGGCGGGGATCGGGTGTTGGATCGGTTGTCGCCTGGTCTCTCAAGATCACCGACCTGGATCCTTTGCGCTTTGGCCTGCTGTTCGAGCGGATGCTGAACCCCGAGCGCGTCTCCATGCCGGACTTCGACGTCGATTTTTGTCAGGAGCGGCGCGATGAGGTGATCCGCTATGTGCAGGACCGCTACGGCCATGACCGCGTGGCGCAGATCATCACCTTTGGAAAGCTGCAGGCCCGCGCCGTGGTGCGTGACGTAGGCCGCGTGCTGCAGATGCCGTATGGCCAGGTCGACCGCATTGCCAAAATGATTCCCAATAATCCGGCCAACCCGATCACTCTGGCCGAGGCGCTGGCGCAGGATTCAGACCTGCGCGCCGAAATTAAAAAAGAAGAGACGACGGAAAAACTTATCGACATAGCCCTTAATCTTGAAGGTCTCTACCGGCACGCCTCGACTCACGCGGCGGGCGTCGTTATTGCCGACCGGCCGCTGCATGAGCTGGTGCCGCTCTATCGTGATCCGCGATCGGACATGCCGGTGACGCAGTTCAATATGAAGTATGTCGATTATGCCGGCTTGCTGAAGTTCGACTTTCTTGGTCTTAAAACTCTGACTGTCGTGCAGAAGACAGTTGATCTGATCGCTGACCGCGGTGAGACGGTTGATATCCTCAAAATCCCTCTCGACGATGAAAAAACCTACAAGATGCTGGCAGAAGGAAAGACGGTTGGCGTGTTCCAGCTTGAAAGTGCCGGTATGCGCGATCTTGCCAAGCAGATGAAGCTTTCCAACTTTGAGCAGATAATCGCTATGGTCGCTCTCTATCGTCCCGGCCCGATGGAAAATATTCCTAAATACCTGGCCTGCCTGCGCGGCCAGGAAGAGCGGGATTATATGCACGAAAAACTACGCCCGATCCTGGAGGATACCTACGGCGTCATGATCTATCAGGAACAGGTGATGCAGGCGGCGCAGGTTTTGTCCGGCTATACGCTGGGTGGCGCTGATCTTCTGCGGCGCGCCATGGGTAAGAAAATCAAGGAAGAGATGGACGCGCAGCGCGACCGTTTTGTTAAGGGCGCAGCCGAGCATAGCAAGGTGCCGGAAGAGCAGGCGGTCTATATTTTCGAGCAGATCGAAAAATTCGCGGGCTACGGCTTTAACAAATCGCACGCGGCGGCCTATGCCCTGATTGCCTACTGGACCGGGTGGCTTAAAGCCAATTATCCGACCGAATTCATGGCCGCATCGATGACGCTTGATGCCGGCAACACGGACAAGCTGGCCGTCTTCAAGCAGGACCTGGACCGTATGGGCATTGCGCTTCTGACGCCCGACGTCAACAGGTCGCAGGCGCTTTTTGCCGTGGAGGGCGAGTCGATACGCTATGCGCTGGCGGCCCTCAAGGGCGTCGGCGAACAGGCGATGCGCGTGCTGGTGCAGGAGAGGGAGAAGAACGGTCCGTTCAAAAGCCTTCAGGATCTGGCGGAGCGGCTGGAACCCGGAACACTCAACCGGCGGCAGCTGGAGCAGCTTGCCTGTGCGGGGGCGTTCGACGGGCTGGAGCCGGATCGCGCACGGGCGCACGCAGCGGCCGAAACACTGCTGCGGCATGCGCAGGCGCGGGAGCAGGAGCGTCAGGCCGGGCAGTCCAGCCTGTTCGGTGGTAACGAAGGAGCGGCGGAAAAACTGATTATGCCGTCGCCGCCGCCGTGGGATCCTCTTGAAAAGCTGCGTAACGAATTTGAATCGGTTGGCTTTTATCTTTCGGCGCATCCGCTCGACTCCCGTGCGGCGCAGCTGGAGCGGCAGGGGGTCGTGTCGGCTGCGAACGTGGAGGAGACGCTGGCCGGTCGCGGCAGCGCAATGCTGGATATGGCGGGCGTTCTCCTGCGCAAGCAGGTGAAGGTTTCCTCCAAGAGCGGGAACAAATATGCTTTTCTTCAGTTTTCGGACTCGACCGGGATTTTCGAGGTTACGCTGTTCTCAGAGCTTTTGGCTCATATGAAAGATAACCTGGTCGAAGGCGAAGCCTTCCTGATCCGGCTCAGCGCGGAAAAGAGGGAGGACCAGCTGCGTTTTACGGCGCAGAATCTCCAGCTTCTCGATCAGGCGATGGCCAGCAAGACGCGGGAGGTGCATATCTATCTGGAAAGCGAAAAGCCGGTCAATCAGCTTAAAACGCTTCTTGATACAGAAGGAAAGGGATCGGCGCGCATTGTGGTGTTCGTGCCCGTGTCAGCCGGACGGAGCGCCCAGATGACCCTGCCCGGGCGCTGGAGTTTTTCCGGCGCAGCCCGTAACGCCCTCCTGCGGTCGGGCGGGGTGGCGGATATCCGGGAATTTTAGAAACCCCTTCAAAAGGTTTCCCGGCAAAAGGTCTCCCGGCAAAGGCAAAAAAACTTGTAAATACAGGAAAACCCCTGTATATCAACGCGCACTGAACTAAATTCACATGCGGGACCGGGCCTGCCGCCACAGCGGAAAACGGCCCTCCGGTGTTCCCTTAAAGGGGATCACAGCCCGCAGAGGTAAAACCGGAAAAAGGAGCTATTTCAAATGACTGCACCTACATTTACCATGCGCCAGCTGCTCGAGGCGGGCGTTCACTTCGGTCACCATACCCGCCGCTGGAGCCCCAAGATGCGCCAGTACATCTTCGGCGTCCGCAACGGCATTCATATTATTGACCTGCAGCAGACTGTCCCGATGCTGGATCAGGCCCTCAAATCGATGCGCGAGATTGTTTCCAATAACGGCCGGGTTCTGTTCGTCGGCACCAAGCGCCAGGCGCAGGACCAGATCCGCGATTCCGCTAAACGCTGCGGCCAATATTACGTTAACCACCGCTGGCTGGGCGGTATGCTCACCAACTGGAAGACGGTTTCCCAGTCGATCAATCGTTTGCGTGAAGTGGAAACCATCCTGAACGACCCGGCTTCCATACGCCGGACCAAAAAAGAACTCCTGATGCTGATGCGCGAGCGCGACAAGCTGGAGCAGTCGATTGGCGGGATCAAGGAAATGGGCGGCCTGCCCAACGCCCTGTTTGTGATCGACACGAACAAGGAAAAAATTGCGATCGCCGAAGCCAACCGCCTGGGCATTCCGGTTTTTGCCGTGATCGACACGAACTGCGATCCGAAAGGCATCGATTTTCCGATACCGGGCAATGATGATGCCTTGCGCGCTATCGAACTGTATTGCGGTCTCTTCGCTGAAGCTGTTCTGGGCGGCCTGCAGGCTGAACAGGTTGCACGCGGCAAGGATCTGGGTGAGGCCGTTGACGTCACGGAAAAGATTCCGGCGGCGGCAGCTGCCGAGACCGGGGCGGATGAGCTGTCTGCTATGGACGAAGCGCCGAAAAAGAAACTTTCAGCCTGATAAAAAGCTGATCAAAAGAAGAGGATAAACCAATGGCTGAAATTACAGCTGCGATGGTCAAGGAACTGCGCGAAAAATCCGGTGCCGGCATGATGGATGCCAAGAAGGCGCTGGTTGAGGCAAACGGCGATCTGGAAGCGGCGGCTGACTGGCTCCGCAAAAAAGGTCTTTCAACGGCCGAGAAAAAGTCCAGCCGTACCGCGGCTGAGGGGCTTGTCGCCCTGGCGATCAAGGGCAACAAAGGTGTCGCGCTTGAAGTCAACGCGGAAACCGATTTCGTCGGACGGAACGAGGAATTCCAGTCCTTTGTCAGCAAGGCAGCCGGTGTTGCCCTGGAAAAAGCCGATAATATTGAGGCTCTGGCAGCGGCTTCGCTCGAAGGCGGCAAAACGGTGCAGGACGGTCTGACCACGCTGATCGCCAAGATCGGTGAGAACATGAAGCTGCGGCGCATGGGCAAGGTTTCCGTCAGCAAGGGTGCTGTGATCGGCTACATGCACAATGCCGTGGCCCCGAATATGGGCAAGATCGGCGTTCTCGTGGCGCTGGAATCCGACGCCGCGCCGGAAAAACTGCAGGGTCTGGGCAAGCAGATCGCCATGCATGTGGCGGCCGCGTTTCCCAAGTGTCTTGATCGCCACTCGATCGATCCGGCGGCTCTGGAAAAAGAAAAAGAGTTTCTGCGCGAACAAGCCAAAACAAGCGGCAAGCCCGCTGATATCATCGAGAAAATGCTCGAGGGCCGTCTGCGTAAATTCTATGAGGAGATCTGCCTGCTGGACCAGCTCTCGGTCATGGACGGCGAGACCCGCATTTCACAGATTGTCGAGAACGCGGCCAAGGAAGTAGGCGCTCCCGTGAAGCTGACCGGGTTTGTACGCCTGCAGCTGGGTGAGGGTATTGAGAAGGAAGAAAAGGACTTTGCCGCGGAAGTGGCAGCCGTTGCCAACGGCTAGGACCTGATATTCCTGATAAATCCCTGATTTTAACAGCCGCGTTGCTTTGCCACGCGGCTGTCATTACATTAGGGGCCAGCATGACTCGGATAGAAGGTAAAGTGTATGAAAGCGGCGAACGCCAAGAAAGAGAAAGCGGTTTCCATGCCTGAATCGGCAGCGAAATACAAAAGGGTTCTTTTGAAGATGTCCGGTGAGGTCCTGATGGGAAGCCGGGAATACGGAATAGACCCCAAGACGCTGGACCGCCTGGCAGGAGATATCAAGGAAGCTGTCACTCTTGGCGTCGAGGTCTGCATCGTCGTCGGGGCTGGCAATATTTTTCGCGGCGTGTCGGGTGCCGACAACGGTATGGAGCGCGTTACAGCCGATTATATCGGTATGCTCGGCACGGTCATGAACGCGCTGGCGCTGCAGTCGGCGCTTGAGAAGATCGATGTGCCGACCCGGGTACAGTCCGCCATTCCGATGCAGGCGGTATGTGAGCCCGTGATCCGCCGCCGCGCCCTGCGCCACATGGAAAAAGGACGTGTCGTTATTTTTGCGGCCGGTACAGGCAGCCCGTTCTTTACCACCGATACGCCCGCGGCTTTACGCGCTTCGGAAATGGGCTGTGACGCCCTGATCAAGGGCACGAAGGTCGACGGCGTCTATACAGCCGATCCCGCCAAGAACCCCGACGCAAAGCACTATGACAGGCTGACCTATATGGAAGTGCTGACCAAGGACCTGAAAGTCATGGATGCCACGGCCATTTCCCTGGCGCGCGAAAACCATATACCAATCATCGTGTTTTCAATCAGAGAGCAGGGTAATTTTGCCCGCGTCCTTCAGGGACAGGGCAGGTTCACTATTGTGAGCGATAAATAATTTTTTAGGAAGAAAGGCTGAGAAACCATGTCTGAGTTTAAGATCGATGAACTGCGCCGCCGGATGGACAAAGGCCTGCAGGTTCTCAAGGACGAATTTTCAGGCCTGAGGACAGGCCGCGCGGCTATCAGTATGCTGGAGCCGGTGCAGGTTGAAGTATACGGTACCAGGATGCCAATTAACCAGGTCGGCACTATCAACGCGCCGGAGCCGCGTCTCCTGACCGTCCAGGTCTGGGATGCAGCCGCCGTGAAAAGCGTCGAAAAAGGGATTCGTGATTCCGGCCTTGGCCTCAACCCCCAGACGGAAGGCAACACGGTACGAGTGCCCGTGCCTCAGCTGACCCAGGAACGCCGGACCGAGCTGTCCAAGGTGGCCGGAAAATACGCAGAACAGGCGCGCGTATCGGTTCGTAACGTGCGCCGTGATGGCATGGATCTCCTGAAGAAGCTCGAAAAGGAGAAGCAAGTCTCCGAGGATGAGCACAAGCGGCATGCCGACAGCGTCCAGAAACTCACGGACGAACTGATCAAAAAGATCGACGAGATGTTGGCGGACAAGGAAAAAGATATTATGACTGTATAGTCACTGATTCCTTTAACCAAGATCCGAACGATGAGTTTCAAGACCGTCCAGCCACCGCCTGCCAATAGTTCGTCAGCAATGCCCCGCCATATTGCGATCATTATGGACGGCAATGGCCGCTGGGCGCAGGCGCGCGGACTGCCGCGGGCGATGGGGCACCGCGCCGGCGCCGATGCGGTAAAAAGAGTGGTGAGCGCCGCGGCCGATATGGGGATTTTCTACCTTACCCTGTTTGGCTTTTCCTCCGAAAACTGGAAGCGTCCGGTTGAAGAAGTCAACGAACTCATGCGCCTCCTGCGCATCTATCTTCGCTCCGAGACCGCGGAGCTGCACCGCTCGAATGTCCGTCTGAAAGTAATCGGCGACAGATCTCAGCTTGAGCCAGATATTGTACAGCTTATCGAGAATGCCGAGCGTCTGACGCTTGATAATAGCGGGATCGTTGTAACCATCGCCCTGAATTACGGTGGCCGGAACGAGATTCTGCAGGCGGTAAGTGCCTTTGCGCGGCTGTGCAAGGAAAAAGATATCGACCCCGGTTTTGAGACGGCGGAGGAATTTTTTCCGCTTCTGCTCATGACGCAGGGCATGCCTGATCCCGACATTCTTATGCGTACAAGCGGAGAGCAGCGCATCAGCAATTTTTTACTTTGGCAGTGCGCCTATGCCGAAATGTATTTTACGCCAACGCTCTGGCCTGATTTTTCGCGAGGCGATCTTGAAGAAGCCATAAAGGATTATGCGCGGCGGGAACGGCGCTTCGGCTCCCTGCATTCGGTATAGCGAGGCCACAATCATGGTTCCCGGTTCAGTTATGCCTCCTTCAGCTCTGAAATTGCGGATTTTGTCCGGGCTCGTCCTGGCGCCCATCACCATTGCCCTGATTTTCATGGGCAGTTGGTATTTCATGATCTTGATCACGCTGGGAGCATCTATCTCTTTGTATGAGTGGTGCAATATGGTTAGGAACACAAAAAGCCATATCCCGAACCTGCTGGCGGGGTGTCTTTACATCGCCGTATGTTTTTCTTCTTATGTTTTTTTGCGCTTCGGCTTTATACAGGGCGCGTGGCTGGCCCTGAGCGTCATGGTTTCCGTCTGGGCCAGTGATATCGGCGCCTATTTTGTGGGCAGGGCCATCGGCGGTGCCAGACTGGCGCCTAAAATAAGTCCGAAGAAAACCTGGGCGGGGCTTGGGGGCGCGGTTTTTTTCTCCGGACTGTCTTTTGTTTTTCTGGCTCTGATATCAAAACACCTGAAGTCTTATCTAGTCACAGACATGAATCTGAGCGTTCATCATATCCTGCCGCTGTTTTTTATCGGCGGTTTTTTGGGTGTGGTGGGCCAGATTGGCGATCTCCTGATCTCGGCTTTCAAGCGCCGGGCGGGGATCAAGGATACAGGCGATCTGATCCCCGGGCATGGCGGTCTTCTGGACAGGATAGATTCCCTTATGCTGGTGTCGCCGGTATTCCTGATCATGGTGATATTGTGGCTCAAGTAAAAACGGTCAGCATTCTGGGCTCAACCGGATCGGTCGGGCGCAGCACGGTCGATCTCATTCTTTCCGACCCCGGACGGTTTGCGGTGCAGGCGCTGACCTGCCGTTCTAATACATCCTTGCTCGCGGAGCAGGCGATCAAGCTCAAGGCGCGCCTGGCGGTGACGGCTGATCCGGCAGCCTATGGCGAACTTAAAAATCGTCTGGCGGGCACGGGGATTGAGGTGGCAGCGGGTCCGCAAGCTGTGATCGAAGCGGCGGCGCTGCCTGCGGACTGGATCATGGCAGCTATCGTTGGCATGGCGGGGCTTGAGCCCGTGCTGGCCGCCATTGCGCAGGGAACCTGCGTGGCAATCGCCAACAAGGAGCCGCTGGTGGCAGCCGGGCCTTTTGTCATGGCAGCGGCCCGCAAGGCAGGCACAACTCTTTTGCCCGTGGATAGTGAGCACAATGCCGTTTTTCAGGTTTTTGATTCTAAGAGACCCGAGGGAATTGAAAAAATCATTCTGACGGCTTCGGGCGGCCCTTTCCTGAAATACGATGAAGCAGCACTGGCACATGTGACACCAGCCCAGGCGCTGGCTCATCCAAACTGGGTCATGGGCGCCAAGATATCGGTCGACAGCGCAACCATGATGAACAAGGCGCTGGAGATAATCGAGGCGCATTACCTGTTTGGCCTGCCGGCGGGAAAAATCGAAGTGCTGATCCATCCCCAGTCGCTTGTTCATGCGCTGGTGGTTTACAGGGATGGTTCGGTTTTGGCCCAGATGGGGGCGCCGGACATGCGGACCCCGATTGCCCAGACCTTGGCCTGGCCAGGACGTATGGAAACAACAGGACCCAGGCTGGATTTCACAAAAAACATGAATTTAATTTTTTATCCAGTTGATATAAAACAGTTTAAGTCTGTTCCAATGGCTTATGAATGCCTGGCGGAGGGATTATGGGCCGGTATAGCCTTCAATGCGGCTAACGAAATCGCCGTTCAGGCTTTTTTGCAGAATGAGCTGCCCTTTACCGGGATCGTGCCGGCGGTCCGGGAGGCTGTGGAGCAAATGGCGAAAGCGGGGAGCAGGGAAAAGCTGCAAAATACACGCGATGTGATAAACTTTGACGGTCTTGTTCGCGAACGGACAAGCTATAATATCAGTAGAGACAAAATCAGGACAACGGGCACGCATTCATGAGCAGTTCCATTTTCGACTGGGTACATTTTGCCGCGCAGAATATCTGGCTTTACGGCGGGGCGTTTGTTCTCGTCCTAAGCATCCTGGTTTTTATTCATGAGTGGGGTCATTACATTATCGCGCGTCTCTGCGGGGTGAAGATCGAGAGCTTCTCGATCGGGTTCGGGCCGGAGCTGTTTGGTGTAACAGACAGACAGGGGACGCGCTGGAAATTCTCCCTCGTGCCGCTGGGCGGTTACGTCAAGATGTTCGGCGATGTTGATCCCGCGAGTGCCCGCCACATCAACGGTATCGAGGAAAAGAGTGCGCCCGCAGGCATGAGATCGCTGACCTCAGAGGAAAAATCGGTAGCGTTTTACACGCAGCCTGTGTTCCAGCGTGCGGCCATCGTTTTTGCAGGCCCGGCCATTAATTTCATTTTTGCGGTCATTGTTCTGGCGTTTCTTTACATGTTTCATGGCGAACCGGTAACGCCGCCCATGGCCGCCGGCATAATCAGCGGCAGCGCGGCCGAGCAGGCGGGTTTCCTGCCCTTGGACGAGATCGTGGCCATTGACGGCAAAAAAATCCGCCGCTTTGAGGATATAAGGCGGGAGGTTCTGGTCGGCCTGGATACGCGCCGTGAATTCACGATCATGCGCGGCGACATAAAGCTGACCATCCAGGCCGCGCCGAAAAAGATGGAGGACAAGGATCATTTCGGATTCAAGCACTCCAGCGGACTTCTCGGTCTGATCAGTCCCGGCAATGCGATTGAGATCAACAGGATCAAAAAGATAGATGGACGTGATGTAAAAACGGTGGATGAGGCGCGTCGCCTGCTGATTGCGCGGATGGATCAGACGATCAAAATCGATCTCGACCGGGGTCCGGAGGTCGATACGCTGATCATTCATCCTTCCAAAATCTGGAACGAGGCACTGAAAGATCCGAAGCATGCTGACTACAGCCATCTTGTAATTGCAGATCCCGCAGACAGCGAGATCACCGTTCACCATGGCTTGCCTGATGCTCTGGCCGGGGCGGTGCGGGAAACGTCGGATATTACCGTAAGCACGCTCGTGGCCCTGGGCCAGATGATTACGGGGACCCGCAGTGCGACCGAACTGGGCGGTATCATCCGCATCGGCGCCCTTGCCGGAGATATGGCAAAATCGGGTGTTGTGGCCCTGATTGCCTTTACCGCCATGCTGTCAATTAATCTGGGTCTTATTAACCTTTTTCCGATCCCCATGCTGGACGGTGGTCACCTTTTGTTCTACAGCATCGAGATCGTGAAGGGCTCCCCGATTTCTGAGCAGATTCAGGAATATGCCTTTCGTTTGGGGCTAGCAATTCTTATCGGAATCATGCTATTTGCTAACCTCAATGATATTGTGCAGTTGTTTCTTTAATGTAACTGTGCATTGACGTAAAAGATAAGACTCACTCAAGGCTTTTGAATAATGATGGGGTTTGCGAACAACTTTCGCCTGCTTACTTCTGTATGCTTTCTGATGATGCTGTTTCTGCTGGCCGGAGTAGGGCTGGCGGATGCCGCAGGCTTTTATGGCGCCCCGACGGGTGAAAGCATCGGGCAGATCCGCATTGTCGGCGCCCAGCGTATTGAGCCCGACACAGTGCTGACCTACATGGATGTCCATGTCGGCGACAAAATGACCCAGGACACGCTGGACAAGGCCCTCAAAAGTCTGTTTGCCACGGGCCTGTTTTCCGATGTGACTCTGCGCCAGAGCGGACACGTTCTCGAGGTCAATATTGTTGAAAATCCCATTATCAACGAAATCGCCTTTGAAGGTAACGACCGTATCAAGGATGAGGAGCTTCTGGCTGAAATCCAGCTCCGGCCGCGTCAGGTTTTTACCCGGAACAAGGTGCAGTCTGACGTCAACCGCCTGTATCAGCTATACCGCCGTCAGGGCCGGTTCTCGATCAATATCGATCCCAAGATCATCACGCTCGACCAGAACCGCGTGAACCTGGTCTTTGAAATTAGCGAGGGTGCGGTGACAAAGGTCCGCAGCATCCGCTTTGTCGGCAACAAACGCTACAGCGATGACGAGTTGCGCGCTGAAGTCAGCACCAAGGAATCACGCTGGTATCGTTTCATCTCCACCGATGACCGCTATGACGCTGACCGCATGTCCTATGATCAGGAGTTATTGCGCCGTTTCTATCTGGCGCAGGGCTATGCCGATTTCCAGGTTATTTCGGCGGTGGCGGAACTTTCTAAGAATCACAGCAGTTTCCTTGTTACCTTTACGGTTGAGGAAGGCGTGCGTTACAAGGTCGGCAATGTAAGCATCCAGTCAGCCCTGCAGCATTTCAATGCTGACACGCTCAAGCAGTACGTCAAGCTGAAGGCCGGGGACTGGTATGATGCCAGTGCCGTTCAGAGCATCATTGATAAAATGACCGACGCGCTCGGTGACATGCAATACGCATTCGTCAGCGTAAAGCCGGAGGTCAATCGTAACCGCGAAGCGCGGACGGTCGATATCGTCTTCCGCATCAGCGAGACGCCGCGTGTCTTCGTCGAGCGTATCGACATACACGGCAACGTCCGTACGATGGACAAGGTCATCCGCCGCGAGATGAAGGTCGCCGAAGGCGATCCGTTCAGCCGCTCGAAGATATCGAAGTCGGAGCAGAAAATCCGGGATCTGGACTTTTTTGAGAAAGTGACCGTCACCCCGACCCAGGGCAGCGCGCCGGACAAAACCATCGTCGATGTCGAGGTCGAGGAGAAATCAACGGGTGAATTGTCGGTGGGCGCTGGTTTCTCGACCTCTGACGGTCCTCTGGCTGACACGAGGATCACCGAGCGCAACCTGCTTGGCAAGGGTCAGCAGCTGCAGCTGGGCGCAACGGTTGCCGGCAAGCGCACGGAGTTCGATCTTTCCTTCACGGAGCCTTATTTCCTGGAGCGTGATTTCTCGGCCGGGTTTGATCTGTATCACACGACCCGCGATCTTCAGTCCGAAAGCTCCTACGATCAGAAACGCACGGGCGGCGCCCTGCGCTTTGGTTACCCGCTTTCGGAAAAATGGCGCCAGACGCTGCGTTACCAGCTGGAAAGCAACGAGATTACGAATGTTGACAGCGATGCTTCCCTGTTCATTCTCGGGCAGGAAGGAAATCGCGTGACGTCGGCGGTTTCCCAGGGTCTGACCTATGACAGCCGCGATAGCACGCTGTTCCCGACTGAAGGCACCTATGGCTGGCTTGTGACGACGGCGGCGGGCCTGGGCGGCGATGCCAAGTATCTGTCGGGCAAACTGGGCGCATCGCATTACTATCCCATCACCGAAAAATGGATATTCAATTTGCTTGGTGAAGTGGGCGCAATGTCTGAGCTGGGCGATGACGGCATTCGCATCAACGAACGCTTCTTGCTGGGCGGCGATACGCTGCGCGGCTTTAAGAACGCGGGCATTGGTCCCCGTGACCTCACGACCAATGACGCCCTGGGCGGCACTTATTTCTACCGCAGCACGGCCGAGTTTTCTTTCCCCATCGGCCTGCCTGAGGAAATGGGTGTGAAGGGACATACATTTACCGATCTTGGCTCCCTGTGGGAGGCCAACGAAACCACGGGCATTAATGTGGCCGATGAGAGCAGTCTCAGAGCTGCCGCGGGCGCCGGCGTTTCATGGCGTTCGCCGCTGGGCCCTGTGCGCGCTGACCTGTCCTTCCCGTATGTCAAAGAGAGCTACGATAAGGAAGAGGCTTTCAGGTTCAGCTTCGGTACGAGATTCTGATCCTTGTTGGACGGAACATGTGTTTTTAATTTAAATAAGGATGGTGATGCTATGTTTTTGAAGTTTATACGTAACGCTGCGGGTGCGGTTCTGATCGCGGGTATGATTCTTATGGCGCCGGTTTTTGCCGGGACGGCGAAGGCTGATGTAAAAATTGCTGTTGTCGATATACAGCGCCTGATGACTCAGTCCAAGGCGGCGCAGAGTATCCAGAAACAACTGGAGACCCGCCGTTCGGAATTCCAGGAAGGATTCTCCAAGCAGGAGGGTGAGCTGCGCGATATCGAGAAAAAACTGGTTGCTACGCCGGAGAAGGATCGGACTTCGGAAGATTTTATGAAGAAAAAGGCGGAGTTTGAGAAAAAAGTCGCCGAAGCACGCCAGAGCGTACAAAAACGCCGTGCCGCCCTTGAAAAAGGCGCAGCAGGCGCCGTGGCCGCGCTTCAAAAGGAAATCACAAAAGTGGTTGCGAAAATCACCACCAAGGAAAAATACGACCTGGTGCTGACCCGTCAGGATGTGATCATGGCTGTCGATACGATGGACATTACGGCCGCGGTTCTCAAGGATCTTGACGCCAGTGTGAGCAAGATCGACCTGAAGGTCGATACCAACTAAGCGATACAGGCTGATGCCCGATCGCCGTTTTTTCAGCCGCAGCGAACCTAAGGCGCTTGCCGACCTGGCAGCTTTGACGGGGTCGACCGTGCCGGCCGGCATGGATCCGCAATTCATGGTCGAAGATGTGAGCCCGCTGGACCATGCGGGGCCACGCGATCTGAGCTTCCTCGACAATGTCCGCTACAAGGATCAGTTCCGCGTCAGCAAAGCCGGAGTCTGCGTTGTCAATCCGGATATGGCACAGGAAGCGCCATCCGGGATGCTGCTGCTGCTAAACAGGGAGCCCTATAAAGCTTATGCGCGGATCGCGCAGGCTTTCTATCCGCAAAGGATGCCAGCGCCCTTTGTCTCGAAAAGCGCCTATATTGCCACAGGGGTTAAGATCGGTGGCGGTTGCGTCATCGAGGACGGCGCGGTCATCGGGCGGGGTGCGGAAATCGGTGAAGGAAGCTGGATTGGCGCCAATGTCGTGATCGGCGAAAATGTGGTTGTCGGCAGCCATTGCCAGATAGGGGCGAATGCTGTTATTTCTTACAGCCTCATCGGCGATCATGTCTGCATTTATCCCGGCTGCTGCATCGGCCAGGACGGGTTTGGTTTTGCCATTGATTCCGCCGGTCACGTAAAGGTGCCGCAGCTCGGGCGCGTCCTTATCGAAGATCATGTCCAGATCGGCGCCAACACAACCATCGATCGCGGATCGGGGCCTGACACGGTGATCGGGCAAGGCACATGGATCGATAATCTTGTCCAAATTGGACATAACGTAAAAATTGGCAAGGGCTGCGTCATTGCGGGCCAGGTCGGCATATCAGGCAGCACGATCCTTGAGGATTACGTGGTTATGGCGGGTCAGGTGGGCATTGCCGGACATCTGCGCATCGGCAAAGGCGCGCGTATTGCCGGGAAATCGGGCGTCCTGCGCGATGTGCCGGCCGGCGAGGAACAGATGGGCTATCCGGCGTTGCCCCTGCGCGCCTTCATGAGGCAGATTGCCACCTTGAACCGCATGATAAAAAAGGATAAATCATGACTCGGACGTGTGGAGGCGAACGGAAGTCATCATGAACGGCAACGGAACCGATATAGACATCATGCGGGTCATGCAGCTGATCCCGCACCGCTATCCGTTTCTTCTGGTGGATCGTATTGTCGAATTCGTATCTGGCGAACGGGCCATCGGCCTGAAGAACGTCACCATGAACGAGCCGCAGTTCCAGGGGCATTTCCCGAGTTTCCCGGTCATGCCGGGTGTCCTGATTGTTGAGGCCATGGCACAGACCGCAGCCTGCATGGTTGTTCAGACTCTGGGCAAGGAAGCGGAAGGTAAGCTGGTCTATTTCATGACCATCGATGAAGCGCGCTTTCGCAAGCCGGTGGTACCGGGTGATGCCATGTATATCCATGTCACCAAGATCCACAACCGCCGCAACGTATGGAAGTTCCAGGGCGAAGCCAAGGTCGGCGATACGTTATGCGCCGAAGCGGTCTTCAGCGCCATGATCATGGATAGCTGATTGACCAAAATCAGTTGGTTCTTTTTGCCCTATTCTGAACTTTCTCTTGATCAGCTATACGAGATACTACGTTTGCGCGAGCAGGTTTTTCTGATCGAGCAGGAATGTCTTTATCCTGAAATCGATGGCGAGGATCGGAGTGCTATTCACTTTCTGGGCATGACGGAGGACAAACTTGTTGCCTATGCCCGGATTTTTGCGCCCCGTCATTTGTATCACGGGGAGTTTTTTTCCGAGGGACGTATCGGGCGAATTGCCGTGCATCATGATTTTAGGAAAAGAGGGCTTGGCCATGCTCTTATGAAAGAAGTTCTTTTGTATTTTGAGAGGGTGTTCGGGAAGGCGTCAATCATGATCAATGCCCAGGTGGACCTGGAAGGATTTTATAGTGCCCACGGCTTTGCTCGCGATGGTGGCGAGTTCATGGAAGAAGGCATGCGCTGTATCCTGATGCGACGTCCTTGACGGACTTGTCTAGACAGGGGCGGGCAGGGCCGTTTTTTTCATCTTCGCCAGAATGACGTCGATCCGGTTCTGCACCCAGACCTGCTCCGGCGTAGCCAGGCATATTTTTCCATCCCGGACCGAAGCGTCAGGCATGGTCTGCTCAGCGATCTCTTCATCGATATATTGATCGAAGGGGCTAAGAATAGCCGTCAGGAGTGGAATTTTTCAGGCTGTTCGCAGACTTTGGCCAGAAAGTTCAGGCCGGTCTCGCATACGCCTGCGGCGGGAACGGAGGCGCTGTTGCGCCATTGCACCTTGATAAATCCTTTTTTGATGATGTCGTCGATAACGCCTAGAATGGATTCATCGATGGTGTCGGGGATCTTCAGGGCGGTATCGCAGACCTGTCTGAACCGGGCGCCATACGTCTTGAACTGATCCGCGCTCTGGGGGTCTTCAGCGGCGAGAGCCTGAAATTCATCCTGGAGCTTTGTCACCCCTGTATATTACATATTGGCAAGGTAAATTACAAATTCATGCCCAAAAAAATCTGTAACCCCCTGCAACAAAGCGTGATTTGTGCCATTAGGGCAGGGAAATGTAAGGTTTGGCTATGACAACCAGAATTCATTCATCGGCGGTGATTGAACCGGGCGCAAGCCTGGGAGCGAACGTGGCCATAGGACCGTTCTGCCACGTGGGGCCGCATGTTCGCCTGGGCGATGACGTCACGCTGCATTCCCACGTCGTTATGGCGGGCCGGACGACAGTAGGCGCGGGCACGCGCATCTATCCCT
>JANWLB010000031.1 GCA_025451095.1 Alphaproteobacteria bacterium | reverse complement strand
TCTTTCGCCACGGGGGACCACGGCCCAGACTAACTGCCTTTATTCGCTTACTGGAAAGGTCACTGCCTTCCTGGGCCCGACACTGTTCGGTCTCATGACATCTGCATTTGACAGCCAGCGGGCCGGCATGGCTAGCATATTGCTGTTCTGGCTGGCGGGGATGGCCCTGATGGCACGAGTCAAAGAGCGGTCATGAAAATAACCCAAACCCCTTCCGCGCATTTTGATGAACGCAAGAATGGCGTTTTGCCAACCTTTCTGATTCTACATTACACCGAAACGAAGTCGGCGGCGGAGGCAGAAGATTATTTTCTCGACAGGACGCGCCAGCCGGGCGCCGGCCGTGTCAGTTCTCACTACCTGGTGGATGAGGACGGTCACGTCACGCAATACGTGGCCGAGGACAAACGCGCCTGGCATGCCGGTGTTTCATACTGGGACGGGCTTGAAGATATCAACAGCCATTCGATCGGGATCGAGATCGTTAATCCGGGCCACGCGTTTGGTTATCGCGCCTTTCCGGCGGGGCAGATGCGCGGCGTGACCGCCCTGTGCCGCCAGATCATGGCGCGGCACAAAATTTCCCCGTTCCGTGTTCTGGCGCATTCAGACGTGGCGCCCGCGCGCAAGAAAGACCCGGGCGAGCTGTTCAACTGGAAGCTTCTGGCTGACAGCGGCATTGGCGTCTGGCCCGCGCCGCTGCCCGCCGAATACGAGGCAGCGGCGGGCTGGGCAGGGAACGAGGAAGCCGTGCGCGCGGCGCTGGCGTCTTATGGATACGATGCGCGGTGCGAGCCGGCGGTCCTGATCGCCGCCTTCCAGCGCCATTTTTACCCCGAAGCCTTTCACGCGCCGGAGAGCGTGGGCCGGCCAGATCAGGTGCTGACAGCGCGTCTGCAGGCTCTCCTGCGTATGAAGTCGTCGGTCCAAACTTGAAAAAAACCTGCAAAAGGATCATATTGCCCCTGCCAGAAGGCCGGATGGCCGCTCTGGCCGGTTTTAACCGGCCAGGGAGGAAAGTCCGGGCTTCACGGAAATACGGCGCCAGGTAACGCCTGGGGGGCGCGAGCCCACGGACAGTGCAACAGAAAGCAAACCGCCGATGGCTGATACCTCTCGAGATGTCAGCACAGGTAAGGGTGAAAGGGTGCGGTAAGAGCGCACCGCGTTTCCGGTAACGGAAGCGGCACGGTAAACCCCGCCGGAAGCAAGACCAAATAGGGGCCGCATATGGTGCATTTCCGCACCGCGGCCCGGGTAGGTTGCCAGAGGCAGAAGGTGACTTCTGTCCCAGATGAATGGCCATCGCCTGGCGAAATCCAGGCACAGAACCCGGCTTACAGGCCTTCTGGTATAATTTGAAAAGCCGCCCTTTTGGGGGCGGCTTTTCATTTGCGGGCAGCCATCCTCTAGTAAAGCGAGGCCGGCAGGTCCCACAGTTTTTGTGCCAGGCCGATGACCTGGTCCATCCGGGCGGCTTTGTGTGCTGTATACAGAATCGTGCCTGTAAACAGCCCGCCATTGATGGCCAGGACCAGCAAAAGCAAGGTCGCAAGCATTTTTATTTCTCCCACACACAAGTTTAAGAATGTTCGTATTACTGAACGGGGGCATTTTTAACATAAACAGCAAAAAAAGGCAAATCTTTTTTCATAACAATACAAAAGGCGCGTAATGGCGCGGGTTTGTCTGGGGTCGGGCAAATGCCCTTAAATGGGGGGAAGCAGAGAAAATAGGCGGAAACAGAGGAAAGCAGGGAAAACGCGCCGATACGTATCTCTTCGGGGGCGAAATATCAGGAAAAAAGCCTAACAGACGAAAATCCTGTGACTTATTGCCTCTGGCGATCCCGGCGGCGTTGACCCGTTCGCGCGTGCTGTGGTATTTCATAAATATCTGCGCTGTCTGGCGTTCTGCCGGACACAAGGACATTCCCGCCTTAATTTTGGGCCCGGTGTTAAGGGCGCTTTCTTACAGCGTTTTTGTTCACCGGAGGGCTAAGGAATCAAATTCTTATGTCTTGTTATCGGACAACCGTCTGAAAGCGGTTTTTCGCGGCAGGGCACCTTTCACCCCGTGACCGCGCTGCGGACACAGGAAGGGATCTTCTGCGCCTAAAAAACGCCTGGGCTGCGACATTGCCCGGCGCGAACGCCCCCCTATTTTCCTTATCTCTGCCCAAGGATATGCCCGCACATATGACACAGACCGCGCCCCATTCCCCCGTCCTGCTGAACGAGGTTATTGCCGCGCTGGCGCCGGCCGCGGGAGAGATATATTTCGATGGAACTTTTGGCGCCGGCGGTTACAGCCGCGCTCTCCTAGATGCCGCTGCCTGCTCTGTCGTGGCGGTGGACCGCGATCATGCCGCCCTGAAGCGGGGCGAGAGCCTCAAAAGACAATATGGCGACCGGCTGATCCTTATGCATGGACGTTTCGCAGAGGCGCAGACGTTGCTGGAAAAAGCCGGCTTTCGACACGTAGATGGATTTGTCCTCGATCTGGGCGTTTCCTCCCCGCAGCTGGACGAAGCCGCTCGCGGTTTTTCCTTCCGCGCCGACGGCCCTCTGGATATGCGCATGGACAATGAAAGCGGCGGGCCGACCGCTGCCGACATCGTCAATTCATATCCTGAAAAGGAATTGGCCGACATTATTTTTCAATATGGGGGAGAGCGTCATTCCCGCCGTGTGGCGCGCGTGATTGTCGAGCGCCGCCGCACCCAACCTTTTTCCCGTACGCTCGATCTGGCCGAAACGGTGCGCCGCGCCGTGCCCCATTCGCGCAAAGACCAGATCGATCCCGCCACCCGGACTTTTCAGGCTCTGCGCATTGCCGTGAACGGCGAGATGGATGAGCTGCAGGCCGCGCTGGAAGCGGCGGAAGCCTGCCTGAAGGAAGGCGGACGTCTCGTGATCGTTTCTTTCCATTCGCTGGAAGACGGCATGGTGAAAAAGTTCCTGCAGGAACGGAGTGGCCGGCAGTCGGCGCCTTCACGTCATCTGCCGCCGTCCGGGAGGGCAGAGCGGGCGCCAACTTTTGTCTGCGCCTCGCAAAAGCCTGTTATGCCGACAGAGGCAGAGATGCGCGCCAATCCCCGGGCGCGTTCGGCAAAGCTGCGCTGCGCCACGCGAACCGGGGCAGAAAGGCAGGCCGGGCCATGAAGAAGATAAGGCTTTCCTTCCTGTTCGCGCTTGTGGCGGCCCTTGTCTGCGGCTTCCTGCTTTTCGTTGTTTCACAAAAAGTGCAAACCAACGAGAGCGAACTGCGCAAGCTGACCGAAGCCCGCGACAGCGAGGAGGAAACGATCCGCGTCCTGCGCGCTGAATGGGACTATCTTAACCGGCCTGACCGCCTGGAGGCTCTGGCGAAGGATTATCTGCACATGACGCCCGCGCGGGCGAGCCAGATGCGGGATGCCGGCGACGAGATGCCGCAGCAGCAGGACGGAGCCGTGCCGGCAAAGGCGCCGGACCCCGTGACATCGCTGCAGCCTTCGCCGGTATCGATGACGACATTCAAATCCGGCCTGCCCGTGCCCCCGGTCAAGCCGAAGGCCCGGCCGGCTTCTGCTGAGGGTGCCGGGTTCAATGATGTTCTCAAGGAGTATGGAGGGCAGAGTCCGTGAAAACCCCGCTCTTTCCGCGCATAAATCTGAAACTGTCCGGGACGCGGCGCACCGCGCTGGATCAGGCGCACGGACGGCTGGTGCTGGTGGGCGTGTTTTTCGTCGTCTGCTATATTTTCGTTGCCGCGCGTCTTTTCGATCTTTCTTTTATACAGGGCGATCTGCAGCGTTACACGGCGTCGGGGGAGCCCGTCGCGGCTGCAGCCGAAGAACATGAAAAGATGCGCGCCGATATCGTTGACCGCAATGGCGTCCTTCTGGCGACGTCGCTGGCTACCGCGTCTTTGTATGCCGATCCGCACCTGATACCCGAACCCGAAAAAACGGCGGCGGGGCTTGTGAAAATCTTTCCTGATCTTGCGTATGGCGATGTGTTGCAGAAGCTCCAGCGGCGTGTCCGCTTCGTCTGGATCCGCCGAAACCTGACGCCGCGCGAGCAGTACGCTGTGCTTAATCTTGGCCAGCCCGGCCTGTCCTTCAAAAAAGAAATGCACCGGATATATCCGCAGGGGCCGCTGGCCGCTCATATGGCAGGATATGTCGATATTGACGGACGCGGCCTGGCCGGCGTTGAGCGCAGTTTTGACCGGCTGCTGCAGGATGGCGGCGAGGCGCTGCATTTGACCATTGATATAAGGCTTCAGCATATTCTTCGCCGCGAGACGATGAAGGCCATGAAGGATTTTAGCGGCGCCGGTGCTGCCGGGGTCATTCTTGACATGTCGAATGGAGATGTGCTGGCGGCGGTGTCACTCCCGGATTTTGATCCCAACAATCCGGGCGCTTCTGCGACGGAAGCTCTTTTCAACCGTACGACACTCGGTGTCTATGAGCTGGGCTCGACCTTCAAGCTCTTTTCCACTGCGGCGCTGCTCGAAACAAAAAACGCGCCGATGAGCGAGGTGTTCGATGCCCGCGAACCGCTTAAGCGCGGGCGGTTCACCATATCCGACTTCCATCCTGAGAAGCGGATGCTCACTATTCCCGAGGTGTTCATGTATTCCTCAAATATCGGCGCAGCGCTGATGGGCGAGGAAATGGGCACGGCAACGCTGAAAGCGTTTTACAAGAATCTCGGCTTTCTCGAGCCGTTGAAGCTGGAGATTGAGGAGATCGGCAAGCCGCTTTATCCCGATCCATGGCGCGACATCAATACGCTGACCGCTGCCTACGGGCACGGCATTGCCGTTTCGCCGCTGCAGATGGTTGCGGCGGCCTCCAGCATCGTCGGAGGCGGGACGCTGGTCTCGCCGCACCTGGTTCTGGATGAGACGGAAAGCACGGCGTCGCCCGGAAACAAAAAGAAATCCGAAGTCCACATCGTCTCTGCGAAGACGGCGCACCGCATGCGGCAATTGCTGCGGCTTGTGGTCAGGGAAGGCACCGGCACACAGGCCGACGTGCCCGGCTATCGCGTCGGCGGCAAGACCGGAACGTCTGAAAAAACCGAAAAAGGCGGCTATAACGCCCGGCGACTCCTCTCCTCGTTTCTAGGGTTCTTTCCCATGGAGGCGCCGCGCTATGCGGTGTTCGTGATGGTGGATGAGCCACATGCAAACAAGTCCAGCTATGGCTACGCCACGGGTGGATGGGTGGCGGCGCCGGCTGTGGGCCGCACGATCGCTGCGATGGCGTCGGTTCTCGGCCTGCCGCCGGTTGATGTGAAGGCGGAGCAGGATATGGCGGCGTCGCTGCGCCAGTATGTTCATAAGGACAACGAGGATACGGCAGGAGGCACCCTTGCGGCTTACTGATCTGTATCCGGCATATAAAGGAAAGGCTAATCCCG
>JANWLB010000030.1 GCA_025451095.1 Alphaproteobacteria bacterium | reverse complement strand
TGGGGCGTCAGGGAATCGCCGACGCCCGGCATGATGGTTATGGCCGCCCCCATGCGCACGAAGACAAGGATAAAGGCGAAGACGCCCTGCACCATGAATTGTTCAAGCCAGGATTCCATCAATTGATGCCGATCATCCGGTCGGCCAGAGTCTGCATGAAGGCGGTGAGGATAGCGACCATCCCGGGAAAGAAGGCGAAGATGCACAGCAGGATCGCCAGAATCTTCGGCACGAACACAAGCGTGATTTCCTGGATCTGCGTCAGGGCCTGAAACAACGCTATGACCACGCCCACCACCAGTCCGATCAGCATGACAGGCGCGCCGATCTGAATGCTGATCAGGATCGCCTCGCGCACGGTTTCAATCAGTTCGGTCTCATTCATGCTTTAAGGCTAGCGGAAAAACCGGCGCAAGAAAAGAACCGCCCTTAAAAGGGCGGTGTCTCTTATGTATTGTGTATTGCTGGGTATGTTATTGCTTATTAAAAGAAGGCGTATCTACCCGCATCGCCGGAAGCATTTCAGGCATAGACGCCATCCGCTCGCGTATCAAAGCCCTCCTGACATTGGGAAACGCCGTCGGATCATCCTTATCAATAACGCTGGCCACATAGGTTTCATCGTAACGCGTCTCAAAAATGCGTATCATTTCATCAGTGGAGCAGTTAGCCGCCGGCACAGTTTCCAGTATGGGCAGATTAATCCGGGGGTGCTCGATATCCGCCATCGCGACAGGATCTTCAAGCAAGCGCACATAAACGCCCACATCCCATGTTCCATCATCATTCTGCGTAGCCGACATGTGGCGGCTGACCAGATCGGGGGATTCGTCTTCTTTACTGTTGATCGGCATCCACACCGTTGTTTTTTCAGGAAAAAGCGCAGACAGCGCCTCACGGGCTCGCGTCCAGATATCGGATAAAGACATGGTCACTCTCCTCGGTTTCTATACAATCCCGAGAGACTATAACCATGAATATAAGGTTATGTCAAATAAATCTTGGGGAAAAACAGGCTTTTTAAGAGAAACATGACCTAGATCGGCATCCGCATGATTTCCTGATAGGCATTCAGGACCCGGTCCCTGACAGCCACCACTGTCTGCAGGGTCAGCTCGGCATTCGTTACAGCCTCGACGACATCGGTCAGGTTGGCTTTGCCGGTGACAGCTTCAGTAGACGCCTTTTCACCGCCGCGCAATGCCGAGAGGGCGTCGACAGCTGTTTTTTTCATGATCGCGCCAAACGAAGCGGTATCTTCGCCTTCACTGCCCGCGCCCTGTACGACTTTCTGCGTATTGGCATAGGCCCCGGCGGCAGCGGCGGGATTGATTTTATCAATGGCCATGGGAATCTCCTTATCTTTTAATTATACACCAAGCCTTAGCGCCTTAAAATATCTATGGTTTGCGAGATCATCGACCGGCTCTGGTCGATCATTCCGAGATTGGCCTCATAGGACCGCTGCGCTTCTCTCATATCCATGATCTCCACGAGCGGATCGACATTCGGCATTTTGACATAGCCATTCGCATCAGCACCCGGGTGATCCGGCATGAACTTCATGGGATAGGGTCTTTTGTTGTCCTGCCTGACTTTGTCGACCTCCACCCTTTCAACGCCCTGTGCGCGATCCAGTTCGTTTTTAAAGGTAATGCTTTTGCGCGTATATGGCTTTTCAGTCGGCGTTGCCGCTGCCGTATCGGCGTTGGCCAAGTTTTCTGAAATGACGCGCAGTCTTGTGCTCTGCGCCTTCATGCCGCTGGCTGATATGCTCAAGGCTCCAAAAAGCTGTTCTGACATGGCTTGTCTCCGTTTCCCCTTAAATCGTTACTGGCCCCTGTCGAGGGCAGTTCTGATCATGTTGATGTTTTTCTGGTACAGCGAGGTGATCAGGTTGTAATCCATCGCCACCTGCGTGGATTTGACCATTTGCTCTTCCATAATCACCGCGTTGCCGGCAGGCGCAACTTCGTATGTGGTTTTCTGCTTGCGGCTTTTGGGGTCGGGAATCTCTCCCGTCATCGGCAGGTGGTGCGGATCGGTGGCTACCGGCTCCAGAATATTATCCCCGCTGGCCATGCCCAGGACACGGCCGAAATCCACGGGCAGAAGGTCCTTGGGCCGGTAATCCGGCGTATCGGCATTGGCAATGTTCTGGGCGATCAGGCGCTGGCGCTGATCCAGATAGTTCATTTTCGCAGCCAACGCTTTGAATAAACCTATATTTTGCGTCGTCATGGTTTCCGTACCCCTTTATGCTTTTTTGTTGTAGCTTGACCCAACTGCTAAAAAACATTGCAGGATGCGTGCCATGACTAGGTTTCACGACGATGGGCGGACCGGGGGTAGGGATGACCCCCTTAACCCACTGAATATAAATAAAAAAAGCAAAAATCAGGTCGCCGTGGCCCTTGAGGAGGGTCACGGGCGGCAGGAATTGCCCCGCATTACGGCTGCCGGCCGGGGCAAAATTGCCGAGCAGATTTTACAGCTCGCCTTCGAGAACGGAATCAACGTGCGCGAAGACAGTGCGCTGGCCGAGATGCTGGCCGCGATCGAGCTGGACAGCCCTATCCCCGCCGAGGCCTTTATGGCCGTGGCTGAAATTCTGTCCTATGTCTACCGTGCAAATAACGAACCAAATCCCTTTGATGCCATCCTGCGTGATGCTATGGATGATCAGGATAAAAAGTAGGATGCGGGCATATGGCAATCCCTCCCATTACGGCGGACAGTCTTGAGAAACGCCTGAAAGACCAGATCGCCTTCCTCGATGAGGCGATCCGCAGCGTCCGCGAAGGCACGCTCAAGGATATCAGCGTGATGGACCTGCAGATCGAATCCATCTGCCGCGATCTTGACTCTCTCGATGCCGAGGATTCCCGCAGGCTGGAAACATCTCTGGCGGAAGTGATCGGCAAGCTCGAGGACCTGGCAAAGGAAATCCGGATTTTTCAGGATACGCTTGAATCCGGAGAAAACGGCGGCAATGCATGAACCTGATTGACCTGCCGCAACTCATCAAATTTGCCGGCGCCCTGCTTTTCGTTCTGACCCTGATGGGCGGCCTGGCGCTTCTCCTCAAACGCTTCGGCCATAACCACCCGGTCACCCTGCCGAACAGGCGGCGTCTGAAAATTGTTGAATCCCTGCCGCTCGACCCGCGCCGACGGCTCCTCCTGCTGCGCCGCGACGACCGCGAACATCTCGTGATACTGGGACCCTCCGGCGAAACTCTGATTGAAAGCGGCATCGAATCCCCGCAGGATGCTAAAAATGAGCAATAATGCTGAAAATAATGGGAAAAAGTGCCGGATATTTTCCTGGCGCTGGACAGCTTTTGTAGGAGCCTCGCTTTCCCTTCTGCTGCTCGTTTCACTCTATGTTCATCCGGCGCTTGCACAAAGCATAACACTCGACATGGGCGACGATTCCGCAAACGGCACGGTTGCCGGCCGCGCCATCCAGCTTGTCGCGCTGATGACTGTTCTTTCGCTGGCACCGTCGATCCTGGTGATGATGACATCCTTCACGCGTATCGTCATCGTCCTGTCATTCCTGCGCACCGCCATCGGCATTCAGCAGACGCCGCCGAATACAGTCATCATATCGCTTGCTCTTTTCCTGACATTTTTCATCATGCAGCCGACTTTGCAGGCCGCTTATGAACAGGGCGTGGCGCCTTTGATCAAGGAAGAAATCGACGAAATAACCGCCTTTGAAAAAGCCGTCGATCCGTTCCGCCAGTTCATGCTCAAACACGTGCGCGAGGATGATCTGGGCCTGTTCGTCCAGCTGAGCCAGACAAAGATTGAGGATCCGGCAAAAACACCTCTGCAGGTATTGATCCCCGCTTTCATGATTTCCGAGCTGCGGCGCGCGTTCGAGATGGGATTCCTGCTGTTTCTGCCGTTTCTGATTATCGACATGGTTACGGCCTCCATCCTGATGTCGATGGGTATGATGATGCTGCCGCCCGTTATGATATCCCTGCCCTTCAAGATCGTGTTTTTCGTTCTTGTCGATGGCTGGCATCTCGTTGCAGGATCACTGATCCAGAGCTTCGGGACAGGCCCCGTGCCCGGATAAACCTTTCTTTCTTTACTGTCTGCTTAAAATCAGTTCGATGTGGATTCGCTTGCGCGGTAGCTTTCAAGGAAGTCCTTGAAGATATCGACTTCGGAGACAATGGAATTCAGCGTCTCCCTGTCCGCCAGCAACGCACTCTGGCGTGGACGGGTTACGACATCGAACAACTTGGCGCGTGAAGTCTTTGTCATCGATTCGCCGTAACGCTGGCGCATGTTGGCAAGCGCCACGCGGTTGCCGGACAGATTAAGCGCCACGGCGCGATTTAAAATAAGGTCCGCCTGCTTTTGCGTCGGCGGCCGCTCGGAATCCATCGCCTGGTCAAGGATCAGGTCCTGCAGCGCCTCGGCCGCGTCCTCCCACATGCCGGCCTGCCACGCGATATCGGCCCGCAGGCTGTTGACATCGGGGTCGGTGCCGAAAGAGCTCAGAAGCGCCAGCGCCTCTTCGGTTTTATTCATCTTGGAAAGCGCCCGCGCGCGCATGAGCTCGTTCTTGTGTAACTGGTCCTTGGCATCGGCATCAGCCGACGATGCAAAGTACGCCTTTGCCACATCCAGTGCCTTGATGGCTTTGACGGAATCGGCATTCAAAAGATAGATCGCCGCCAATCTTGAAGCCACGTGCGCCTGCTCCGCACCCTGCAAACGTTTATCCACCTGGTGTTGCAATATGACGGCCGCGCGGTCGAGAAGATCGGCTTCAACCAGGCGCTCCGCCAGGCGCTGGCCCAGCTTGTAACCATTTGACCCTTCCGGCACCAGTTCAGAAAACTCCTCGTACACAGTGGCGGAATCGAGCGCAGAGATATCCTTGTCCTCCATCAGAAGCTTGTAAAAGCTCTCCTCCATGAACGCCTTGATCTCCCGGCTGATATCCGAATCAGGACTAATGTCTACAGCTTCTTTCAGAATCCCGAATCCCTTTTGGTAACGCCTGTCTTCAAGATACAGCTTGCCCAGCATGAAATTGATCTGCGCTTCCAGCTCATCCCCGCGCCAGGCATAGCGAAGGCTCTCCAGACGGTCGATGGCGTCAGCGCGCGAAATCTCCTTGGTCTCCAGCTGCAAAAGCGTCATGGCCAGGCCGGCCTTGACGCGGTGAAGTACGTCCTTGCCCTTGATCAGAGCGCCCCATCTTTCCTTGGCCTTGCCGTAGCTCTTGTTCTGGCGCGCCACCTCGCCATCCAGATAATCCATGCCTGCGACGGTCCACGGCTTGAGTGTCGGACGATCCTTCTGCAGAACGTTCAGAATATTCCCCGCCGTCCTGGCATCGCCACCGCGCAGCGCCACTTCCGCCATCTTCAGTCCGATTTTTTCGAGCAGTGCTTTGGGATAGCCCAACATGACCGAATAATTGGAAGGCGCAGCACCTTTTGCCTGCTGCCAATCCTCGAGCCAGGCAAGAGTGAAGGCGCGCCAGTAATCAAGCTCCGTGTACTCTTTCAGCTCCGGCGCCTGAAAATCGTTGAGCGCCAGCTCATATTTACCGGACAGGGCATAGGCTGCACCGCGCAACGCCTTGAATTCCGCGCCCTCGGCAATGGCCGGCATTTCGTCCGCCGCCAGATTCAGGAACCCGATCGCTTCCTGACCGCGGTCGTTCGCAATGTCCATCTTGGTCAGCGTCAGAAGGTCCTGCACCATGCCGCTCTGATCCTTGCTGCTCAGGCCCGCCATCAGGATGCGCTGATTCTGCCCTAGCGCCTGAAGACCTCCCATCATCCAGCGGTCAAAATCAAAAATCCGCTTGATCTGCTGTGTCGCGGCCGTCTCTTCAGGCTTGATCGCGCCTTGAGTGATTTCCTTGCGGATAAGACGGAGATTGACATCCTTAAGACGGGAAATGGCCAGCCCTCCCTCCGGGCGCGATATTTCCGCGCCAAAACTGGATGAAACTTTAATGCTCAGATCATCAACCTTGGGCGCCAGGGCCAATCCGACAATCGATGGCAGCTTGGTGAAATCGACAAAATCCTCTTCAGGTCCGGCAAACTCCGCGGCGGAATCAACGGTCACAACCTTGAGCGTGTCGCCGATATCGGTGTCAGGTACATCCAGAACGGTCCGCACACCTTCCAGGGACCAGCTTACCGAACCATCCGCGCCCTGGCCTTCGCTCGAAAAATTCCGCTGAAGCGCCACCGGCTTTGCATGGCGCAACTGCGGTGTTATAAGAACTCTCCACACAAGCCCGCCGCCCTCACCGTAGACTTCGAGATTGGCGTTCTGCGGGATTTTAGTGGTAAAGGCAACGCCGCCTTTGATCTCCTCCCGTCGAAAAGCCGGAAAAAGTTCCGGCGTGGGCCCGGTCATAATGGGTGACGTATTCAGCGTTGGCTGATCAATCACGATCCAAAGATTGTCGTTTCTTTTGAAGACGGCCAGCCCTGCTTCCTCTGTCAGAGTCAAAGTAACAATGTGCGGCGCAACTTTGTTGGCTGGCTCCGGCTCCTCGGCGGCCGGAGGGGCCTCTTCGGCTTTTGCGGCGTCGGCAGGCGCCAGCTCAGCCTTTTTTTCCGTACCTTCGGAAACCGCTGACGGCGTTTTTTCCAGCGGTGTTGTTTTAGCCGTTTCGGCCGGCTTTGGCTCGAGCTTTGTCCCGGCTTTTTCTTCCGGCTTAATTTCGGGTTTTGTTTCAGATTTGGTTTCAGCCGTTTTTGCCGGCGTCTTTGCGACTTCCCTGACGGACGGCGCGGGCGGAGACGCCTTTTTTTCGACGGGCGCGGCAGATGAGGGGGACCGCAAGACAGGCGGCGAAACGGGCGTGGTGGCGGTAATCGTTTTTGCCGACTCCCCGCTCATCACATCGACGATGACACGGTTACCGACGGCGAGGTAGCGCGGCTGACTGC
>JANWLB010000029.1 GCA_025451095.1 Alphaproteobacteria bacterium | reverse complement strand
TTGAGGGCGCAAATCCGCAATCGCTTTCAGGTCTTCTTTAAGTATGCTGATCATCCTCATCTGGAGCGGCGTGAGCCCCAGCTTGTTGAGATTGGCATTGAGCCATTTCGGCATTTTAGATGCAAGGCGCTGTTTATAAGGCAAAAGACCATCGGTCCAGTCGCGGCCGCTGTCATTATGACGCACAATTTTCAGGATATCGTTCCATCCCATCAGACCTGTGGGCGTCAGAGGGTTTTCATTACGGAAGCCGATAAAATATTCCAGGCGGTATCCCAGTCGGCGCCTTTCATCGCTGTTGATATCCTGCGTCGGCTTATCCATCAGGAGGCTTAAATCTTTAACGATGTCGCGTTCGGAGCGTTGCATGGCGCTGATCTTGAAAAGACGTGCGACCAGGGCGTCACGGATGTAGGATTTTGTCTCAGGCTTATTATCCAGCCAGTTGAGGAAGGCCATGACATGAACCTGATCCGACGTGGGAACGGTTTCAGGATTCCGGGCCAGGGCGTTAATGTCATCGCATACCTTGCGGAAGCGGCGCGGGGATTTGCAAACCTCATCCCAGAATTCTGGCCGGCCATGCTCCTGTTTCTGATGCCAGGCGAACGAGGCTTCCGAGGCGTAAGCGTCGCCCTCGCGCCACAGGAAGTAGGTAATCTGCGCACCCGGATCGGCTGAAGAATTATATTCAGGCACAAGCTTTTTCTTCCGCGCGACCTGCGTGACATGCCGGAATTCATGCCGTACGCTTAAGATATTCTGCGGCGTCAGCTTTGAATCGCGCGGCAGGTTGACGGCAAAGATAGGATCGTCCGGCGTATAATTGCCAAACCAGTCGCGGTAGCGGGCGCCGTAGCTGGTCTCGACTGTGACTTTAATGCCATCCTTCTCAACCATGGTTTCGCGGCGAGAGATGTCGTTACACAAAATCAGGCCGCTATCAGCGGCGGTTTTGACGTCGACGGCACCCAGCGGGTCTGTCGTGATCAGGTCGAGAGCTTCGGCCAGATATTTTTGTTCCGTACTGAATCCGCTGCGGAAAGGATCGTTTTTGTAGGCGCGCAAGGGCAGGCAATCGGTTTTGGCAGCAGGATAGAGGGAAACGGCATGCGGTGGGAGAACCCAGTTCGGATCCTCCTGTGTGGGCAATCGCGGCTGCCGGATTGAGCAGCCGGCCAGCGTAAACGCCAATGTAAGGGAAGCGAGCCCAAAGGCTTGTTTCCGTCGACCCGATAGCACGTGAATCTCCCTGTAGTCTTTTTTTATTTATTATTTGTCATGCTAGACAGAATCAGCCTGAAAAGCAAAGAAGAAATTGTGCGGCTGCGAACAGAAATCAGGCGGCGAGCGCGGCGCTTTTACTGAGAGCCTGGTCCAGGTCGGCGATCAGGTCATCGGGATTTTCAATGCCAACCGATAGACGCACAACATCGGGACCCGCACCGGCCAGAATTTTCTGCTCGTCCGAAAGCTGGGCATGAGTTGTGGAGGCCGGGTGAATAATCAGGCTTTTTGTGTCGCCCAGATTGGCAAGATGTTTGAAAATCCGCACATTTTCCACGACGCTGACCCCGGCGTTGTAACCGCCTTTGACGCCGAAGGAAAATAGGGCGCTGCACATACCGCCGCGCATGTATTTGGCTGCCAGTTTGTTGAACGGGCTGTTTTTCAGGCCCGCATAGCCGACCCACGACACGAGGCTGTGCTTTTCCAGGAATTCGGCGACCTTCAGGGCGTTGCGGCTATGCTGTTCCATCCGCAGGGGCAGGGTCTCCATGCCCACCAGAGTCAGCCAGGCGTTCATCGGTTGCTGCGTCAGACCGAGGTCGCGCAGTCCCACGGCGTGGTTATGCATGGCGAAGGGTGCCTGCGCAAAATCACGGGCGAAGACAACGCCGCGGTAACCGTGATTTTCATTGTTCAGCGCCGGATATTTATTCTTATGTTTTTGCCAGTTGAATCGGCCGCCATCGACGACGGCGCCGCCGATGGCCTGACCATGGCCGCTTAAATATTTGGTGGTGGAATGGGTGACGATCGATGCTCCAAATTCAAAAGGACGGCACAGATAGGGCGTGGCTACGGTGTTGTCGACGATCAGCGGAATTCCGGCATCGTCTGCGATACGGGCGATAGCCTCCATGTCGATGATGACGCCGGAGGGGTTGGAAATGCTCTCGATGAAAATCAGTTTGGTTTTTTCGGTCAGGGCGTTCTTGAAACTCTCCGGCTTTTCGGGGTCAACAAAGCGGCAGTTCCAGCCAAAGGAACGGCTGAAGCTGTCGCGGAACTGGCTGACCGTGCCGCCGTAAAGTTTCTGTGAGGCAATAAAATCGTCACCGGCGCTCATGAGCGTATAGAGGGCCAGCAGGCTGGCCGACAGGCCGGAAGAAGTGCAGGTGGCGCCTGTGCCGCCTTCAAGAGCCGTGATTTTTTCTTCGAGCGCGGCCACGGTCGGATTGGTCAGGCGGGAGTATACGAATCCTTGCTCCTTAAGGCTGAACAGGTTGGCGGCATGGCCCGCATCGCGGAAAACATAGGAGGCGGACTGATAAATCGGGACCGTGCTGGCGCCTGTGGCCGGGCAGGGCGTTTCGCCCGCATGAACGGATAAAGTCTCGAATTTCAGGGTCTTATCACTGGCTTTCATAAACGTAAGCACTCCCATGCCCGTACTTGGTGGTATTATAATACCCCTATCTACCAGCCTGTTTTTTCATTATTTTTCTTTTTAGCCTGGCTTTTTTAATTGACAGGAGTGAAGCGATCCTGCATAACCTTGCGGCACATTGGAAAATGCGCTGTAAGGCGCTGTTTTTGGCCCCTTATAGATAGCCGTGAGAGCAGGTGGAAGCAAATGAAAACTTATAGTGCAAAGCCGAATGAAGTGAATAAAAAATGGGTGCTGATCGACGCCGAGGGTCTAGTGCTGGGCCGTCTGGCTGGCATTATCGCGCTGCGTCTGCGCGGAAAGCATAAGCCCCTGTTTACGCCCCATATCGACTGCGGGGATAACGTGATCGTTATCAATGCGGAGAAGGTCGCCCTGACCGGCCGTAAAAAGGAACAGGACATATTCTACTGGCACACGGGCTATCCCGGCGGTATCAAGGAGCGCACCAAGGGCCAGATTCTGCTCGGCAAATATCCGGAACGCGTCATCGAGAAAGCTGTGCAGCGTATGCTGCCCCGCGGTCCCATGGGCCGTCAGGTTTTCAGCAATCTGCGCGTCTATCCGGGCGCCACACATCCGCATGAGGCACAGAACCCCGAAGTGCTGGATATTGCGAAAATGAATCCCAAGAACAAAAGAACTGGAAATAAGAGGTAGTCATGGCCCGCAAGAAAGACACTGAAACAAAAGCGCCTGTCGTCGAGAAAAAGAAAAGCCGTTCTTCGGCAGCCAAGGAGTCCAAGGATTCCCTGAAAGACATCAAAGAGCTTGCCGATGCGCCGGCAACGACGACTTTGCTGAACATGCTGGACAAGCCGGAGCCCGAGCGCAAGCCGCGTGTGCAGCAGCTTGACGCGCAGGGCCGGGCCTATGCCACGGGCCGTCGCAAGAACGCGGTCGCCCGCGTCTGGATCAAGCCGGGTCGCGGTACGGTTATTGTCAACGGACGTGACCAGACGGTTTATTTCGCCCGTCAAACGCAGCGTCTTGTGCTGAACCAGCCGTTTCTGATTGTGAACCGCATGGGCCAGTTCGATGTCGTGTGCACGGTTACCGGCGGCGGTCTGTCCGGTCAGGCCGGTGCGGTGCGCCACGGTATTTCGCGTGCTCTTGAAAACTATGAGCCTGATTTGCGCCCGGCACTGAAGAAGGCCGGCATGCTGACCCGTGACTCCCGTGTTGTCGAACGGAAGAAAGTCGGTCTGCACAAAGCCCGCCGTTCCAAGCAGTGGGCGAAGCGCTAACAGCCTTCGGATACGAATGCAAAAAGCGCCCCGCGGGGCGCTTTTTTTTATGTGTTTCAACCGGAGGAGCTTGTTAGAAGCGCAGGCCCAGAGCCGATAAAATACCCTGTCTTCGGGGTAGAGGCGGGTTGCGGAAATAATCGATCCGGGGGGCTTTACGGTCATAGGGAATATCGACAGCGGCAGAGGAGCCTGGAGGCAGCAACTGAATGAACGTACTGCAGGCGATGGCGGGATTGTCTGTATGGCTGCCGCCCGTGGCCGAATATCCTCCTCCTGTTTCATAGAACATTTTGACAGGGCCTTCAAATCCGGAGTCCTTCAGTTTTTTCATGAACGCTTTATAAACGGGATCTTCTTCCGTGAGCGCTCCGCGCAGAATGATTTCCGTATAGGAAAGATTGTCGCGCATCATCGTTACAAGGCAATCTTCTATTTTTCTGTCGGGAACCTGTGCCAGCAGGCTGGCGGCATCCTGTCCCCGCAGTTCTTGCCGTGTGGCTGTTTCGCCGACGACTTCGCCGGTTCCGGGACGAAAGACGGCCCGTATATGATCCCGCAGTCTTACCGGAGCGGGAATAGGATGACGTACAAGGTCGAGGCAGGGAATCAAGATCACATCATATTTCTTTTTCGGCAGCCCTGTATATCCGGGAGGAAGCAGACGGAGGAAGGTACTGCAGGCGATGGCGGGATTGTCTGTACGACTTCCGCCCGTGGCTGTATACCATCCTTCTTTTTCATACTGGATTTCAATGGAACCCTTAAAACCCAAAGTCTTCAGGCGGTCGGAGAAGGATATAAAAGCGGGGTCTTCTTTCACGAGGCCGCCGGGCAAAATGATGTCTGCATGAAGAGGGCAGGCGCCGCCGTTCATCTGACGAAGGAGAGACTCTATCCGTTCATTCGGTACGCGCGTCAGCATGCTTCCGGCGCGTGCCGAGTTGGTGTGAAGCTGCTCCTGAAAGCTTTGGGCAGCTTTGCTTTTAAGTGAGCCTGTATCAAGATTCATGTCTTTTCCCTCAGGTTCCTTACCAATACGGCTGTCATAGCAGGACCCATTTCAATATGTCAAAATTGTCCAAATCATTATAATTATGTATAATTTAGGACATGATAAAAACCCTTTTTGGACAAGCTGTTACGGGAGATGAGCCGGGAGACGCCGCGCAGGTTCTGGCGCGCATTCGCGATCCGGAGATTAATCTCGTTTCTGCCCTCATGCCGCCTGCCGAGGCAACAAGGGCTTATCTAAGGCATATCGATATCGAGAAGAATTTTATCGGTGCAGGCATAGGCCAGGATTCAGGATATGGCCGCGATGTCGCCTTCTTTGGCTACGAACGCGCGCGCTTGTGACGTTTGATCCTGCCTAATCTTCAGCCTTCATTTTCACGTAAGAGCCGGGCGCGTCTTCAACCGGTTTCAGCTTTCCGCCACCGGGCTTGCGGGCCGGAACATCCGGTCCGCCGGCGAAGTTCTTGACCCACTCATTCCAGTGCGGCCACCATGACCCGTCCTGTTGCTGGGCGTGCGAAAGCCAGTCCTCGGGATCCGCGGGCGTTTTGCCGGACGTCCAGTGGCAGTATTTTTCGGCGGCGGGCGGATTGATTACGCCCGCGACGTGGCCCGATGCCGCCAGCGTGAAAATGCAAGGGCCCTTGAACATCTGTGTCGTGGCGTAGGTAGAGTGCCATGGCGCAATATGATCTTCCCTGGTTGACAGGAAATAAGCCGGCGTTGCTACCTTGCGCATATCGATCGGTGTGCCCATCATTGTCACGCGTCCGGGAACGGGCAGCAGATTTTCGCCATAGCATTTGCGCATATAAAAACTATGCATGGCCGCCGGCATATTTGTGGAGTCGTCATTCCAGTAGAGAAGATCAAAGGGAAATGGCTCCTTGCCCATCAGGTAATTATTCACGACGAACGACCAGATCAGGTCGTTGGCGCGCAGCAGAGAAAATGCCTTTTTTATATGATCGCCGGAAAGAAAGCCCTTTTCCGCCATCTCCCGGTCCATTAACTCGAGCTGGGAGTCATCCATGAACATCTTCAGTTCGCCCGCTTCGCTAAAATCAACCAGCGCGGCCAGGAATGTGGCGGAGGCGATCTTGTCAGCCTGCTTGTTCGCGGCCAGCCATGCCAGTGTGACAGCCAGCAGCGTGCCGCCCAGGCAGTAGCCGATAACGTTGCAGTCGGGCTCGCCCGTCGCTTTCTCAATCTGGCGAAGGGCTTCGAGAATGCCTTCTTCCATGTAGTCTTCAAATCGCTTCTGGGCCAGTTTGCGGTTCGGGTTCACCCAGGAGATGATGAAGACGGTATGTCCCTGGTCCGCCAGCCAACGGATGAAAGAGTTATCTGGCCGCAGGTCGAGAATATAATATTTGTTGATCCACGGCGGAATAATGAGCAGCGGCCTTTTATGCACAGCCCCGGTCGTGGCTTCAAACTGCAGAAGCTGCATAAGATCGTTCTGGTAGATGACTTTGCCCGGCGTGATGGCGATGTTTTCACCCAGGCGGAACGCCTCATAGTCGGTCGTGCTGATTTTGAGTTCACCGTGACCGCGGCGTAAATCCGCAAGCAGGTTTTCAAGGCCGCGCAGCAGGTTCTCGCCCCTGCTTTCCAGCGTTTCCTGCAGGACTTCAGGGTTGGTCATCAGGAAATTGCTGGGCGCCAGCGCATTGATGAACTGGCGGGTATAGAAATCGACCTTGGTGCGCGTGGCATCGTCCAGTCCCTCCGTCTGCCGGACAACGTCCTGCATCCAGCGGCTGGTCAGAAGATAGGATTGCTTGATGAAGTCAAAGACAGCACTTTGCTCCCAGGCGGGGTCCTTAAAGCGCCGGTCGCCCTTGTCGGGCTTGTAGATGTCCTCGCTTTTGCCGCCCAGGAAACGGGTGGCGCTGTCATGCCAGAGGGTGAACCAGTCCTGCCAAAGCTTTGCCTGCATATCGAACAGCTTTTGAGGATTTGACCACAGCTGGCCGAAAAACTCGGCGTAGGCAGGCCGGATGTTCATGGGATCCTTGGCCAGCTCGCGGATATCAAACTGGTATTTTTCAAAAAACTCCCCGAGCAGAGGCTGCGCCCGCTCGGATACGTCCATGAGTATCTGCCCCAAGGCCAGAGGATCGATGAGTCCCGTGCCGGCGTCGCCCGCATCAGAATTAGAAGAAGTATGTTTGCCTTTGGAAGATCCGGCTTTTTTCACAGGGCTGACATGGCTGTTAGGGTTTTAAGCTATGATGAAAAATCTGCCTCATTCCAGCGCAAATCACAACAGAAATGCGGTATTTGTCATTTTCATTTAACATCTTGAAGCTTTTGCTCTTTTACGCCACCATTACCGGGTCCGGGAGCCGGA
>JANWLB010000028.1 GCA_025451095.1 Alphaproteobacteria bacterium | reverse complement strand
TGAATCCGATGATGCCACACCTGGCCGAGGAGCTGTGGCATGTCTTGGGGCATAAGGAGCTTCTGGCCCGGACGCCGTGGCCGGCCGTCGATAAATCACTGCTGACCGAGGGCAGCGTCACGATCGGGGTCCAGGTCAACGGCAAACTGCGTGCCTCGATCACCCTGCCGCGCGATGTCGACCAGAAAATCGCCGAAACCATTGCGCTGGCCGAGCCGGGCGTGAAAAACGCAGTCGAGGGCAAGACCATCCGCAAGGTCATCGTCGTGCCCAACCGCATCGTCAATGTCGTGGCGAATTAGTTCCCTGGTTTAGTTCCCTGGCCCCTTAAAAAGATCGCCTCTTGTTACCCCGCCCGCCCGCCGCCACATCAGTCTTGTGGAAGGGAGAGACGTGCTATGAAAAAAACAATCGACAAGAACGGGCTGGACGAGAAAATCGGCGAGGCCGTTCTGATCAATGTGCTGGGCGAAGAGAATTTCGCCAATGAGCATATTCCCGGTTCCATCAATATCCCGGTCAACGCGCCGGATTTCCTCGAGCAGGTCGAAGACCATGTCGCCTCGAAAGACGAGGAAATCGTCGTCTATTGCGCCCATGAGCAATGCTCCGCGTCGGAACAGGCGGGCGACCGGCTGGAAGATGCCGGCTACACGAACGTGTGCCGCTTTACCGGCGGGATGAAGGAGTGGAAAGACGGCGGCGGCGAAATCGAAGGCCGCGGCGTTTCCGCGGCAGGAACGGAACAGTCATCCGGGATACATCAGGCCGGCAGTTACAGCTGCGGCAGCTATCCGGGCCATGACAGAAACAGGCGCGCTTCGAATCGGCGCGCCTTTTTCATGGTGCAAGTATCTCGCGGATGCGTGATCCGAACGGCGCCGCCATGCTGCGCGGGAGGGCGGGCATCAACGGTGCCAAGCTAACGCCGCGCATTTCCTGATCCAGACTGCCTGAGAACACATCGACCCACCCTGCGTAATCGTTCCGCTTGTCTTCCGGGATGAATTTCCATGCCGTTTCGACCAGGCGCAGGTGATCATAGACGCGCTGCGCCGGGGCCGGGATATGCGCCGCTGGCATGTACTCGAAATCGATGAACCAGATTTTGCCCTGCTGATCGCCCAGCATGTTCTGCAGGCAGCTGTCCATATGGACCAGCCCGGCGCGGTGCAGCGTCTGAAGCGCTTTCGACGCGCGGCACAGAATATTCCACGCCTGCTCCGGGTTCTTATCCAGTTCCGTCAGTAGGGTTTTATACGGTAGGTATTCGCACAGGATGGCGTCGCTCGTGCGCCATAACGGCTTCGGCGTCAGCCCGTTCAGCGCGCCGGTCGCATAGGCGCTCCATTCGCGCTCGATCTTCTTCGCCGTATCGGGCGGCGCGGCATAAGGAAGGTCAACAGGTAACGGCTTTCTCTTCTTGTGCGGGTTGACGAGGCGAAGGATGCCAATGCGCTCCCGCCCGCGCATCACCATGTAAATATTGTCGCGCCCGTGCAGCCCCTGCCGCTTCAGCTGGATGGGGCCGTATTGCTTCTGCAATTCCGCTTTGACTTCGGCGATACGCGGGCCCAGGGCGCGGTCGCCCTGCCATTCCCGGTACAGCCGTTTAAGAAGACGCTTCATCAGACGTAGGCGGCCAGCAGGATACGCTTGATCTTCGCGTTGAACGCATCCACCTGCGCCAGTTCCTGCACTTCTTTGAAACCCGCCTTAAGAAGAAAATCCTTGATCCACTGGTGCGGATCTTTCACCATCGCGGCGGGCATCAATTTCGCCCAGCCGTGGCCTTCATCCGACTGCCCCATTTCGAAGATCATGACTTTCTTCGTCAGGCTCTTCACTTTCTTCAGGAACTCCAGCCCGTACTCCTCGCCCTTCGCGCGGATGACGTGGTGCAGAACCGAGAGGAAGATCGTCATATCCGCCGCCGGAACATGGTCGAGGCTTTCGACCGTCATGTTCATCTTGATAAAACCGAAATGATCGAGCCCGTCTAGCGTCAGAGTCGTCTGCGCCCAGAGCAACATGCGCGGATCACCCTCCACGCCCGTAACGAAGCAGCCCTTCTCGGCACACTTGCGGACGAAAAATCCTTCCGCGCAGCCCAGATCCGTCACCGACTTAACGCCCCTGGCGTCGATCACTTTCTCGATCTGCTCCCAGCGCTGATGGCTTTCTTCCCCGCGCTCGCCCTTGGAGACCTCGCGCCCGGCCAGATAGACCGGCTGGTATGCCTTGCGCGGCTTCTTGGCGATGACCGGCAGCGTCACGCGCGCCAGCGCCGTTGCGAAATATTTCTTTGTCATGATGTCTCTCCACATGGCGGAAAACCTGAGGAAACATAGCCTCCGGCTCTAAAATTAAGCAAGGCCTTCCTTACCTTTAGCACAAATTGTTTGACAGAATAAAATAGGGTCTTATAGCGTGGCTCCATGAAAAAGTCGCTGATCGCCGCCTTCACTGTCGCAACCCTGGCCGTCGGGGCTGGCGCGCAGTCGTTCCAGACTCCCCTCTCTTCACAAAACCGGCTTATTGCCTCCACCCCGACCAAGAAAAAGCTTGGCTGGATGGCGGAAAAACTTCCGGACTGGAGCGAAACCAACGTCGTCGTCCTGACCAAAGCCGACCTGCTGTCCGGACTGGATAAAACCAAACTCACCGGTACGGATGCCGACGATAATCTTTACGAAGCCGCGCTGAAACAGCACCTGTCCTCCCTGGGCATAAAGGACGAAGAAACCCCCCTTGGAAACAAAATGCTCCTGGCCGAATTCGTCCGGGAATCATTTGAACATGATGCTTTCCAGAGCTTCACAATCAAACGAAAAGACGCCTCTTTCTGCCTTATGACGATATCTTCCACCGATATGGCTCCTGCCGCACACGCGAGCCTCCTGTCCCGGATCCCGGCAGACAAAATCTCGAATGTCCCGGGAACTCCTTCCGAGTGGTTTTCTCTGTTTGTCGCTCATGAAGCGGCACATTGCGCCCAAGCCGTGAAGCCAAGGACAAGACTGGCCGAACTCGTGCCCATTATCGAGGAAGTCGGGGCAGACCAATTTACCCTGAAAACTTATTTCCAGGCGCTCTCCACAGGCAATGTCCGCACGGCTGATCTGCCGAAAACTTTCCTCGATTTGCGGACACTGGGCCTTGTCTTTGGCGATTTCGATCATGGAACAAGCGTTTTCATTGATCTGGGCAAACTCGATACCCCGATCAGCGAAGATGAGATCCTGCCGCGCGAGGCTGCGGGACGTCACGCTGTTTTTGACCTGATTTACAGACACGTCGCCGAGAAGACCCATATACCTATAGAAATCGCGAACCTCGCGATGACCGATACACCCGGTCTTTTCAGTGATTCACTGAAAACCCTCTACGGTAACGGCGCCTTCGCCCACGACCCTGATGCGCAGAAATTTGCCGTGCAGGTTATAAATTCCCTGAAAATGGCGCCTGATTTCTTTTCTCTGGGCAATCTGCCGGAAACCCTCCGTAAATACAGGCCTTAACTGGACTCGTCTGCCTTCCCGGAATATAAAGACAGGGCATGACCAAGATCACCTTTGTCTCCGCCGCCGACAGCCGCTATTACCCGATGCTGCGCGAGCTGATCCATTCCCTCCGCGCGTTCAAACAAAGCGCGGAGATGGATATCTGCATCATGGATGTGGGGCTGGATCCGCAGCAGGTTGAAGAGCTGAAGCCGCTGGTGGCCAGAATCTTCAAGCCCGACTTTCCTTTCCCAATCCACCGGTGGAAGATCCGGGGACGTGAATATCTCAAAGCCTGCATCTGCCGCCCTTTCCTGCCTGACCTCCTGCCGGAATACGATCTTTATTTCTGGATCGACTCTGACGCCTGGCTGCAGCGCTGGGACGGCGTCATCGATGTTTTCCTGAAAGGCGCGGAGCGCGGCAAGATTGCCCTGACCGGGCAGGTCGACCGCGCCTACCCGCGCCAGGTGCGCGTCAAATGGCTGGGGCGCTGGCCGCTGAAGATCAAGGGCTTCTACATGAATAATGTCCGTCCTGCCTTTGGCTTCCGCGCGGCCAAGAAAATAATGTCCAGCCATGTCCTGATGGCCGGGGCCTTCGCCCTGCGCAAAGACGCGCCGCACTGGAAGCGCTGGCAGGAGCTGTCAAGAAAGGCGGCATTCTGGGGGAAGGTTTTCACGGCGGAGCAGGCCGCGCTCGGCGTGCTGTGTCATCTTGAAGGTTACGGCTTCGAGCTTCTGCCCGCCTGGATGCACTGGGCCTGCGGCGGGGTGCATCCTTTGTGGGATGAGGAAAACCAGAAATTCGTGGAAAGATACCTGCCCCATGAGGTCATCGGCATTGTCGCCGTTACGGGCTCTGCGGAGGTCCGCACCAACCGCGCTGAAGTGGTGGAATTCGAGACGCTGCAGGACAACACTTTGTTCATGTCCTATCGCTATCCTGCCTTCGACGGCGAGAGGGGGGTTGAGATTGTTCACTCCCTCCCCTCCGCGCACGACGTGCCGCGGGGAGCGCTGAGGATCGCCGGTCAAAGCGATTTCTAGTGCCGTTGATGAAAAAAACCGCTCAGGCAGAACCTGAACGGTTTTTAGATACTTGCGTGGTAACGATGGACTTATCCCGGCATTGCGATTGTGAACTGCGGTTTTTGCAGTTGAGCCGTCGGCACGATTTTAACTTTTGCGTCATCATTCGCTGGCTTCTGGATCACTTGTGAAACAGAACTTTTTGAAGCGGTTCCGTTTACAACAATATCTTTCGCATAGCCATAGCCAGCCGGAATTCCGTACAGACCAGCACCAAGCCCGCAGATTACTGCCCCCGCAATAGCTCCTTCTTTCGCACGACCTATCAATGCCCCTCCAGCACCAAGAACAGCAGCACCTAGCACGACCCCGCTTACGAGATAAAGGCCGGCAATAAGGGAGGTGCCCATACCTGTCATCGCCGCCGCGAAAGCGCCTTTTAGTCCGGTAAGAGAGGGAATAGTAACGTATGCATAGATACCACTGACCAAGGAAACAAGACCAATACCACCACCTGAACTACTTGAACCACCAGACCGCGCCATATTTTTCTCCATTCGCTTTTAAAGTGTTAAAGATGGAAAGAGTTTAAGGGTATACTTACCATAAGTCAAATATTTTTTCATAATTAAATATTGATTTTACGAAATATTTAAAAAAACCCATTATGTATCAATAGATTAGATTTTCCGTGCGATCAGGCGGATGCCGGGCTTGCGCAGGGAGAAGAAGAATTTCTCGACTTCCAGCCCGTGCCGCGCCAGCAGGATCCGCAGTCCTTTCTTCGTGAAATAAACGATATGCGAGGGCGGCGTGGCAAATGTGCAGGCGGCGAAATTCTGCGGCACGGTCCAGTGGCCGGCGTCGGGCGTCGTCAGGTAGAGCGTGCCGTCCTGCTCGAGAATATCGGCGAGCGCCCGCACGAAGCTGTCGGGATCGGGCACGTGCTCGATCACCTCACTGGTGTAAAGAATGTCGATTTTTTTGCCGCGCCGGGCCAAGTCCTGCACCGCGAGCGCCTCGATGTGCTCGCCGAACAATCCAGCGGCCTTGCTGACCTCCACCCTGTCGATATCAATGCCCATCGCCTCGAGGCCGAGATCGATCGCCGCCTTGACCGTGTAGCCCTGGTTGCAGCCGACATCGAGGAAGCGCCGGCCCTTCGTGCGCTTCATCAGGCGTTTGATGCGCTTCGTGCCGCGGCGGATTTTTTTATCCCGCTTATGCGTATAAACAGCTGAGCCCTTGTAGGACTGGTAGAAAGTCATCAGCTGCTCGAAGCTCGGGAACGGATCGACCGTGATCGTGCCGCAGGCCGCACAGGGCAGAAGGCGGTAGCCGTTCTTCTCGCCCCGGCTTGCGGCCTGGTCGAGCGGCGCGTGGCATGCCGTGCACAAAGGCAATGCGTTTTCCGGCGCGGGTTTTTT
>JANWLB010000027.1 GCA_025451095.1 Alphaproteobacteria bacterium | reverse complement strand
TGTCGTGATGTTCGACGCGATATTGCCGAAGTTGTTACCGGCATGAGCGGCATTTGGCGCCATCATCATGCCCGCAAAGAAGGCCGCGCTGGCCTTCGTGGTTTTCTGATTGAGTGCTTTAATCATTAGTAGTCCTCCTCAAAATCTGACGACGTGGCCGTTTAAAAATTTTTTCACTCCAACGTCCAGTTTACAACATATGGGCCTAAACAGGAAGCCCGCTTTGGAATTGAGCCTCGGCTCCGCCGGTCAACTGAACATGATCCCATAATCCTGCAGGCCCAGCGTGTTCTGAACCGCATTGATAACAGCACCGAGATTCACGCACAGGGCACCACCAAACAAGTGGGTAATGCCCGCCATCAGAGACGCCTGCTGATCCCCTTCCGCAACATCACGCAAAATAAACCAGCCTCTTATAAAACTGATCCAGCCCAATATCATCATGAAGGCCAGAACGCCCGCTATAACAGATTCGACGTGGCCGATCTCGATCGGATCCATACCCGTCGTGAATTGCAGAACACCGAAGGTGCTCAGCTGGTCTGTCAGGAACATGGAGCCCTGCCAGGCGCCCATCATGGAATTCAGGGAAAACAGCGCGCCGGCAACGACAAAGGTCATGATCGTGCCAAAGCCTCCGGGACCGCGCGGGCCGTCCTGCGAGCTTTTGACCATCCGCATAATACCGATAATTACCAATATGATGCCCGCGAGATAGCCGAAGGCGGAAAGCACATCCAGCATCGGATTCCAGACATCCGCCATCAGGGCAACGACCATGGCATCAAGGCCAAAGCCCGTAGCGCCGACGGTATTGAAGCCCGATGAATCGTCGGCTCCGTCTATTTCGAAAGCAACCGTGTTGTAAACAACTTCAATCACCATCGGCAGGGCAAACATGGCGCCGCCCGCGATAAAACGCTTGATGGATTCCCAGATCGAAACCTGCATCGGGTTCTGGACGTGTTCGTAAAGCTTGGCAATGGCCATCGCGCCCAGTATCAGGCCCGTCAGATAGGCAAAGCCGGAAAGCAGGCCGGGCACATATTCCGTAGACGCGACGGTATTGCAAAGAACGCCGCCAATGGACTCAACCCCGCAAGCCGCGCCGCCACCGCCACCGAGGAAAGCCAGAATGAGAGCCAGTAATGAACCGGGAATGGGCGGAACCTGCGCATAAGCATCGCCCGTGGACAACAGATACCACAGGGCCGTCATGGCAAGGACGGAAATTATTCTGGTCATTCTGCCGCGCGTCATGCACACCTTCTGTTTTCTGGTTCTCAGCGAAACCCGCTTACAAGGCTTTGTTTTTTCTTGCCTTTCTTAAACCAGATCATATTTTATACAAATTTTTCAAAAATACCCGTCTTCTCACAATAAGGCCTGTAAAGTTAATAAAAGATTAGCGCCGCCGCCTTTTTTTTGCTGCGATGCAAAAGAAGTTTTGACTCAAATGACTCTGCGTTCGGTCTGCGCTCAAGACAGTTTTGAAGTTCTTATTGCCGGATAAGGCCCTGGGTGCCACGAACGACCCATAGGCCGTCCTCAATCCCGATACTGGTTATACGGCCCAGCCCTGTCAGGGAATCGCCTACGCCAACGGTGCGGATTTCCGTCCCGCCGGCCTTTGAAACCATGGCTTTTCCCGGCTGGGCGGATTTAAGCGTCCACTGGGCCGAAGGCGTGCTGAGAGCCCCGGAAGCGGCTGTCCTGGCGGGAGCGTCATGCCGGGACGGTATCGCGGGCGGAACAGGCGCGTCCATCACGGATGTCTGTATTTCCTCGGCCGCCGGGGCGGGCATGGCGGCATCGACGGCCTGCGCACCGGATGAATCCGTTGCCGCGGCCGACAAGCGTTGCTCAAGAGCAGAAATCGTTTCTTTCATTTCCGCCACATCTTTTTTCGGGATTGACGAATCCGACAGACGCGATTCCAGCTCACTCATGCGGGCGGAAAGAGCGTCGAGTTTTTTCGTGACCTCAGCCAGCGCGACACTGTCTGCCGCAGAAGAGGACGGGGCGGGTTCAGAAGAATTCATCGCCGTCTCGGGGGCTGTTTCAGCCGGGGCACTTTCCGGAGCCGGGGCTGGCGTGGGCAGCGCGATATCCGCCGCCTTGGGCAGATTGGCCGATGCCGGCGTTTCTGCTGTTTCAGAAACAGGAGACGGTGTTGGCGGCGTCATGGCCTCCGGCGCCGCGGCTTCTGCCGGTGCCGACGTCTTGTCAGGAGGAGGCGTCAGGGCCTGATCCCCTTCAGCAGACTTGATGGGCGCGGGCATCGGCGGCGCTTCCTGAACTTCGGCGGGCTGCTTGGCGCTGTTTGTGCCTTCAGCTCCCTGCTGACTATAATAATAGTCCTCGGATTCCAGCTTGCTCTTCATTTCGCCGACGGCGTTGAATTTGCTGGGATCGTCCAGCATTCCCTTTTCTTCCGGCGCGGCCTGCATCTTTTCCTGGTTGTCGGCAGCCGACGCCTCTTCAGCAGCCTGGTCCTTACCGTAGACGCTATCGATTAGCGGGGCGCCGCCGGGAGGCGGAAGCGCTGCCGGGGCCTGTTCGTTAGCTGCGACGGATGCAGCGGGCGCAGCGGCAGGCGCGGTTGTCTTACTGCTGCCGGCGATAAACTTGACATAGAAAACACCGGCAGCCAGAACCATGGCGACGCCAATGACGATCATGTTGAAAGATGATTTCTTCTTCGTCTCCGGCGGGAGCGGCTCATCCCCGCCTTCCTGCTCGTCATAGGAATCCCATTCCTCATCCGCGAAATCACCGCCCGCCTCTTCCGTGGATTCGTAGAATTCGTCGTCGGTGATTTTTTCTTCGTTGCTCATGGTTTTCCTGTATCTGTTCCTAAATCTCGCCCTGCCTGCGGGACACTGCGCCTATACGATATGTATAGGAAATCCTGTTTGACAAGGCAATGGCGAATGATAGGAGATCGGCGCGCGCGATCAGTGCGAGTCCGGTTCTTCTGTGACCGGTTGTAAGAATAATATGCCCATCGGTGTGCCTGAGGCGACCTTGACCAGCGGCTTGGTCTTGCTGGCTTCATCGTCCAGAATCTCGCCGACCTTTCCGGCAGCTTCCTCAACGCCCTTGAAGACTTCCTGCTTGGCATCGAGGTCTTCGCTCTGCTGGGTAACGGTCGAATTATTCGATACCGTGGTGCTGCCCGTCTGTGCAATGGCTGCGCCAAACCCTTCAACGAAGGCGGCCGCCGCCGGCAGAATAACGCGTTTGAAATAGCGTTTATCGGTATCGGTTACCAGGCCCGTATGAGTTGTTTTGGGATCAACCGCGATAGCGTCAACGGAATGGCTTATGCCATCAATTACAACCGTGTTGAAGCTGAGAACCAGGTACTCATCTTCCTTTACGGAAAAATTGCCCAGCAGGCGGCTTCCCGCCAGCGGGCCGCTGACGATCTGGGCCAGGATCGGGCCCTGAATATCAGAGTTGGCTTCTGTCAAAAGCTGGGCGTACTCGACCTCTCCGGCCGGGAGAATGATCTCTATGACTTCTTGTTTGTCCTCCACGAGGGCCTGGGTGGCGGCGGCAATCGCCGCTTCCTTGGCTTTCTGATCGAGATAGTCAGCCTCGGCGACAGACATGTAGCGCGGCGGCTTTATCTCAATGCTTTGCAGAATGGAGGACATCTGCGTCGACATTGCCGACGCCAGATCGCTTATGACAGCCGCATTCGGATCCTGTTGCGGCAGGGCCGGCTTTTCCTTGCTTTCGCGGCGGGCGCGCTCGTCCTGGATGCGCCGCCAGCGCTCGAGCGGATCTTCAGCTTCCTTTACCTCTTCTGCCAGATTGACCCGTCCCACGGGCGGCGCCAAAGGAACCGGCAGGGCGCTGCCCCCCTCTTTGAGGGCTTTTTCAACGGCCTGAACGTTGGATTCTTCAACAGCCTTGCGGTAAACTTCGCTGACCTGTTCCGTTCCCGGCGCCTCGGTAACACCGGAACCGCCACGCATGACGGATGTGGGCGTCTGTTCTTTCTTGCCGCCGAACAGCATGATACCGACGACAACGGTCGCAAACCCGCCCAGAACAATGCCGATTTTAACAAGCGGGTTGTCGCGGAGCGCGTCGCCGATACCACCGCCGCTTTTTGATTCGAAATCATCAAACGCGACGTCTTCGTCAAAGCCGCCGCCTTCCGGACCTACACCGCCTTTATTTTCATCGCTCATTCTTCAGCACCATCGTCTTTTTCGCTGAGTCGTGCCCGGACCATCTTGCCGCCGTCGGAAAGCAGGAGAACGGGCGCGTTGACCATTGTATAGGCATTCATGCCGTCGGCAGAAGATGCGGAGCTCGACCAGCCGGGCGACAGCATGGTCAGCGGCGTGCGGACATAGGTCACGTCATTATAAAGATAAGCACTCGTGCGGCTGTCGGCTCCGGAAACTTTCAGGCGAATCGCCCCTTCCGGCGGCACGCCATCAAGAATGTTGTTAAGAAGTGCGTCACCCGCGACAAGAGTCAAACCGCCATCGATCAGGGGCGGCTGGGCGTACGGGCCGTATTCGGGAATGCGCGCATCGAATCGGTACTGCACTTTGTCGCGGTGAACCTTGAGAACAAAGCTTATAGGCGTTTTAAGCTTCAGAAGACGGATGGAAATATTGCCGTAGGCGAATTCTGCCATCGGGCTGATCCGCACGACATGGCCTCCGGCCTCAGGCTGAACGACCTCGAAATTCCCGGCCCAGGATATATCCTGAATCGGCCAGGGAGCGCCGGTGACGTCGAGAATATTGAGCGTCGTCACATGACCGGTCGCAAGCTTGATTTCCGGAGGCATGGCACCGGGATCGAGCGACACTGTTTCGACAACGACTTCCGGCTCCGGGTACGGGAAAACAGGAACCTCGACGGCCTGCTTGGTCTTGTCGAAATGCTCGAGAAGCTTGCGGACTTCCTGCGGCCTCATGGGCAGCAGGCCGGTTAGCGCGGCGTTGAAGGACTGCGTGCGGATCTCGACTTCAACTTCTTCGGGTGTTTTTTGCGGGCCCTGCACAGGCGGCTCGAAGGGATTGGCAAACTCATCGCCTCCGGTGCTTTCTTCTTCCTTGGCCGAAAGCTCCAGGCCCGGCGCACGCAGCGGCTGAAGCCCTGGCGACGGCAAGGCATCGGGCGGTTTTCCCGACATGTTGAGATTCTTGTTAATCATCGGCGGCGGCGGCGATTGCGCCTGTCCTTCAACGGCCCAGAGCGCCAGACTCAACGTGACGCCCAGCACGAGGCAAATTTTTCCGAAAGAACCTTTTGTCATGGTGGCTGTCTGAAGTACCGGTTATGTCCCCCAACAGACCGGGTAGGCCTGTAAGATTAAGAGAATAGCGTCTTGGCCCCGCTGTGTCACGCCGCTTCGTTAAAAACATTCACAGAATTAAGAATTTTCTGAAAAGCGCGCGCCCTAGCGCGGCACGGCGATCCACTGCTCGATCCCGACGCCGTTCGGGCTTTCCAGGCGGGAGACACGCACAACGACCAGGGTTACGAGCAGCCTGTCGTTGCGCGTCTTGCTTCCGGATTGATAGGTCAGGATCATGGGCAGCTGCACCGTCCACTGGTAGCGCCCGCGGACTATCCCCTCGGATTGCAGGATCGGCGCGCCCTGCGGCGCCGCGGTGAGAACCTGCTGATTGGCCTCAACCATTTCTATAATGCGGGAGTTCTGCAGCGCTGTTGTGAAACTCTCCCAGCCGCGGCGGGTGAAATTGCGCGAAGCCTCCTGCAGGCGGCGGCGATAATCGTTGAATCCGAACGTCATAACTTCGGTTGAGGCCTGCGCCACCCACGACATCAGGGCCGGTGTGCTCAGGTTCGGCTGACTTAAAGCCACCATCGGCACAAGGCGCCCGTCTTCCGTCGTCGCGAAATAGCGGTTTTCCGGCTGGTGTACGTGGATTACGAAAAACATGGCGCCGATCAGGCCCAGAATGACCACGGTTTGCAGCAGCGCCAGCTTAAGAATGGTGCGGTAGCCATCGCGATAGAATTCATTGCGGATCATAACCCGGTTCAGCCGGCTCATATCCTCGCCTTCCGCAGCCACGGCCTTGCCCTTGGCGGCGGCGGCGGCCTTGCTGGGCGCACGCCGCGCCGGGGCCGGCCGGCCCCGGGGCGTATCGCCGGCGGGTCTGCGTATGGAATTGTCGTCGGTCATCAGGTTACCAAATACAATAAAGCTCGGTTTTCGTTCGGAAAATTCAGACGAGCCGTTCTTATATCTACCAGAAAGCGGGATAAAACACCAAGCCATAAAATTAAAGCCGACCGTAACATATTTTTACTTTTTCCAGCCTTTAGGGCGTGAGGACGACGAAATTTTAAGAAAAAATTTACCAAGAGGCCCGGGAAGTCCCTGCCAGACCTTGTTTTTTGTACTTTCCCCCTTTGAGTGTGATAAAATGGATAAAGTTTGTAACAAATTACAGACGTTGTGGGGATTTCAAAAAATGAAGGGTGGGGTCCGGCCATACAGGCGGATTTTCCGCGGCCGTTTGAGAAAGCTTGCCGGTAGCGCCCGCAGGCTTCTTTTTGTTTGCGCCCTGGTCCTATCCCTGACTCTGGCGACAGCCCAAAAAGCCGAAGCAGGCTGTTGTTGTACGGGTTGCGACGCCATCACTGTCGCGATGATCGAGGCCGCCAACGAGCTTCTGCACGTTATGACCCGTGAATGGGTCACGATGCAGTTCGAAAGTCACAAGGAAGATTTTGTCATCGGCTATTTCTTCGCCAAGCACCTGATGGCGGCAATGCAAACCATGACAACAAATTTTACCAACGCCGGCATGGTGGAGGTTATGGCTGTGGGCGCGTTCCTGGATGCCAAGCACCAGATGGAAACACAACTGCTCTTCCAGCAACTCAAGGCTCAGGCTCACAAGGATTATCAGCCGGCGACGGAAATGTGCGCCATGGGAACGATCGCGCGCGGGCTGGGCCCCACCGCCCGCAACGCCGAAGTGACCGCGGTCCTGATGGCTAAGCGGTCACGCGACCGGCAAACTTTCGCACGGGATACCGTCTCCGCTGCCGGCCGCGAGGTTGATCAGAGAGGACGCGTGCACCAATTCATCAAGCAGTTCTGCGATATCCATGACAACAATGACGGCCTTGAGCCTTTGTGCGAGAACAGCGCGGCCGTGGTCTCGCAGGGGCTGGATGCCGATTATTCCCGCGTTTACCACCCCATGACGATAGACGTGGATTTCACCGACAACGTTGTGACCAACGACGAGCAGGGAGTCCTCGCGCTGGGAACTTATCTGTTCGGTCACAAGATATTCAAATCGGTTTCCCCGACCAATCTTAAAAGCAAGAATAATCAGGGCGTTCTCCTGGATATGCGCTCCATCATCGCCAAGCGCAGTGTCGCCGAGTATTCCTATTACAATCTGGTCGGCATGAAGGCCGCCGGCAGCGCGGCCTCCGAGGAGGCGGCTCCTTACATGAATGCCGCGCTGGAGCAGCTGGGCATGGGAGAGGACGAGGCTAAGGCCCTGATTGGCGAGAGACCGAGCTACTACGCGCAAATGGAGCTTCTTTCGAAAAAGATATACGAAGACCCGGATTTTTACACGGCTCTTTATGACACACCCGCAAACCTTGTGCGCAAAGGCGCGGCTATCCGCGCGATCGACCTGATGCAGGACGCGGATACCTTCAAAAGCCAGCTGCGCAACGAGGCGCTGCTGTCGGTGATAATCGAGCTTGAACTGACCGAGCTGCAGGATTCCGTGCAGAACCGCCTGAACAAGGCACGCGGCGAAGGCCAGACAGCGGACAAGCCATAGGATGAAATGATGGTCACAGATTTCCATGGCGCAGACGGCAGTATAAAACGAAAACCTCGCAGGTTTTTTGCGGGCGTCGCTGTATTCCTGGTCGCGCTGGCGCTGGCCGCCGGCGGGACGGCCGCCTGGGCCTGTTCCCAGCCTGAGAATCAGGAAACGCAGCAGACGGATTCGGATGACCATTCCGACAATACACAGCCACATATCGACGTGGAATTCAGCAACCTCAAACACTGGCTGCTGAATGAGGTTTTTCCAAAATATATTTATCCCCCTTTGATTCACATGACCTACCAGCTTGCGGTCACCGCCTCGCATCAGATGGTCATTGTCGGAGCTTTCATCGACGCCAAGGAACAGCTGGAAGTGCAGCGGCTCTTCCGCGAAATGGTGGTGCGCACGCACAAGGAATACAAACCCAGCGTCGGCATCTGCAGTTTCGGCACCACCATTCGCAGCCTGGCATCAACCGAGCGCCGTGGTGAGGCAAACACATTCATCATGAGCCAGTGGCAGCAGGACCGCGAGACGGGCAACGTCGATGTTGGCGGTACGGAGGGCGAAAAATCCGACAGGGGCGGGCGGTCGGCGCAATTCAAGGGCCGCTATTGCGAGCCTACAGATAACGGACAAGGCCTGGGCATGCTGTGCGATGGTGCAACCGCGCCCGCCAAGACGAGAAACAGGGACATTGATTACGCACGCACGATTGAACAGGCATCGACCCTTGAAGTCGATTTTACAGACGCCGAAACAACCGACGATGAG
>JANWLB010000026.1 GCA_025451095.1 Alphaproteobacteria bacterium | reverse complement strand
TTCATCGTGTTTGATGACGCCGATCTGGATTCAGCCGTTGAGGGACTGGTCGATGCCATCTGGCTGAACCAGGGCGAAGTGTGCTGCGCCGGGTCACGACTCCTGATCCAGGAAAGCGTCTATGACGCCGTTGTCAAAAAGGTGAAGCGCCGGATGGACGGGCTGCGCCTTGGCGATCCGCTCGACAAATGCGTCGATGTCGGCGCGGTGGTGGACAAGACCCAGCTGGAGCGGATCACAAAACTGGTCAACAAGGCCAAAAAAGAAGGCGCCAGCGTTCATCAGTCGAAAAATGCCTGCCCCAAGACGGGCTGTTACTACCCGCCCACGCTGATCACGAATGTGGAGCCCAGCGATTTTATCGTTCAGGAAGAGGTGTTCGGTCCTGTCCTCTGCGCTTTGTCCTTCAAGAACCAGAAGGAAGCGGTAGAGCTGGCCAACAACACGCGCTTCGGTCTTGCTGCCAGCGTCTGGAGCGAAAACATCAACATGGCGCTGGAACTGGCGCCCAAACTCAAGGCCGGGGTGGTCTGGGTCAACTGCACCAACCGCTTCGACGCGGTGAGCGGATTCGGCGGCTACCGTGAATCCGGTTACGGCCGCGAAGGCGGCTTTGAAGGCCTGTTCGCCTATTTGAAACCGTCCGCTGAAAAAGACCTGAAGCCCGCGCGACCTGTCAAACATGCCGCGCTGAAAACCGTCAACGTCGACTCCATAGACCGCACGGCGAAAATGTATATCGGCGGCAAGCAAAAGCGCCCGGACGGCAATTATTCGATGAAAATCGTCTCGCCCGCCGGCATTCTTGTCGGCGAAGCGGGAGAGGGCAATCGCAAGGATATCCGTGACGCAGTCGAGGCCGCCGCGGCCATGACGTCAAAATGGGCGGGCACCACCAACCACAACCGCGCCCAGATCCTTTATTACATGGCGGAAAACCTGTCCTACCGCGCACGCGAGTTCGAAAACCGCCTGCGTACCATGACCGGCTGCACACCGGCCGCCGCGCGCCGAGAGGTCGACCTGGCCACGCAGCGCCTGTTCGTCTATGCCGGATGGGCCGACAAATATGAAGGCCGCGTGCACACGCCGCCGATGCGCGGCCTGGCGCTGGCCATGAACGAAGCGATAGGCACAGTGGGAATCGTCTGCCCGGATGAACAGCCCTTCCTGTCTTTTATCTCCCTTCTCGCCCCTGTCATGGCGATGGGAAATACATCGGTCATCGTTCCGTCGGAACTTTATCCGCTGGCTGCTACGGATTTCTATCAGATACTGGAAACGTCCGACGTGCCGGGCGGTGTGGTGAATATCGTCACCGGCCCGCGCGAGACGCTGACCAAAACGCTGGCCGAGCATGATAATGTTGATGCGCTCTGGTACTTCGGCACGGCCGAAGGCTCGAAATTCGTCGAGGCCGCTTCCGTGACCAACCTCAAGCAGACCTGGTGCAGCTACGGCCGCGCCCGCGACTGGACGAAGAACAGCCTTGGCGAAGGCCGGGATTTCCTGCGCCGCGCTACGCAGGTGAAAAACATCTGGATCCCCTATGGCGAGAGCGACAGCGCAGGCGGCGGTGGATACTAACTTAAGCCATTCAAAAACCTTGGCCGATCTGACCGACCGCCGTGTCTGGATGCTTGACGTCGATGACACCATGTACCCCATCGACAGCGGCCTGCATGACCGGATCAAAGCCCGGATCTGCGCCAACGCCAACAGAACAACCGCGATCAGGTCCCAGGCCCTGCCGTGGATCGGCGCGGATCGGGATTTCAAGCCCGAAGACCTGGGCGTTATCTTTCCCAATATCCTGGGATCATTCCTGCAAGCCAACCCCGCCGGGCTGGAAGGCTATCTGAATAAAGTTTACGGCAATGACTATACTCTGATTCAACCCTCCCCCCGGCTGGTCCAGGCCTTTCAGAGCGCCCAGGACAAAGAAGTCAGAGTTGTCTTCTATACAAACGGACCGTCATCCCCCGATCCGGGCAAGGACTATCATACACAGAAAGTCCTTAAACGGCTGGGCCTGTCGGATACTTTCAACCAATATGCACGCCAGAATGTTTATGATCTGATCCAGTCTGTCCAGGCCGGCTACGGCAAGCCAAGCGAACAAGGTATGGATAATGCCCTGAACACACTGCGCATAGATCCGGCCGGCGCCCTCTTTTTCGACGATGGCGTGAAAAATCTGAAAACCGCCGCAGCCCGCGGCATGAAAACTGTCTGGGCATGGACCAGCGCGAAACAACCGGCCCCGGCTGATGAGCAGCTTGCGCAGCAGATTGGCGCCGTACGAATTTACGATATTGCGGAGGCCGTCGAAACCCTGGCCGCCCTGATTCCCTAGAAGCCGCCCAAGCCGGGCCATAATCGCATTTTTATAATTTTAAAGAGGACCCATGACCAAGAAAGCGCACACGCCGGTACAAAGAGAAAAAATCACAATTGATATTCCTGAAGATGTCATGAATGACGCCCTCAGCGCGGGGCGCAAAGCTATCATGATATTTCGTCCGAACGAATTCAAGGACGGCGCTCCTCTCCGCCTGAAAGCCCGGTTGTCAGGACGCCTATACGACCTGGATTCTTCATCTTCACAGACTTTCGTTCTGACAACCGACTTTGACAAAATAAAAAAAATTCTTCCTGAAGTTGGTGCGGAAGATATGGGATATATACGCGATCTGGAAGATGCTTATAGCCGTTCCGACATGTACGGCGATAACCGTCCCCGCGATAACGGATTTCTTTTTATAAAATGGCGGGAACTGAAGCCCGTTGCGGGCAATTGCGCTGATCCGTCGGTGCAGCAACTCTCTCTCGGTCAAGGACAGTTCAAAACACTGTTTTTTATCCGGGGCTCCGAATATTTCCTGGCTGAAAAGGAGCGCCGCACACCTGTCTCCGACAGGACAGGCTCCATCCATGCCGGCGACCGCGACTGGACGGCCGGTCCGGTGCGTCTGGTTGAAACGGATGGAAACCAGAAGCCCACGGGCTGGGAAAACGAAACGGCAATTACAAATGTCTGGAAAGGCCGCCTGAACAAAGTTCCCGGAAAATACGCGGAAGCCGCCGGATTCTCCAGCCAGCGGGAAGCCATCAGCGGCCTTTTCAATCTCTATGCCCGCCTTGGCCGCCCCATCACGAAAACATCAATTGTGACAGCGGTCTTGTTTGAGCCCGCAAAGAAAGAAAAAACGGGCTTTAGAATCCTAAATCCGTGACGCTACAAACATCGCGATTATTCTCAACCCGGGCCACCGGTTTTGTCGGGTGCCGGATTGGCTGTCAGCTCGGGCGCTTTTTCTACCTTGAACTGACCTTCAATAATGATGGGATGGACGTGATCGTTTCTTGACACATAACCGCTCACATGAACAACCTTAAGCCCTTCGCTGTCCGGCTTGTAGGAAATCGCGAGCGGCCTGATCGCCTCCCCTTCCGGAATATATATAGCCGGAATGTTGAATTGCTGCGACAGGCTCTCGCCGGTCCGCGGCGTCACATGCACGCTCAGGCATAAATCCGACGGAAACGGAGGCGCCACGGAAACTTCAAGATTTTCATCGACCTTCACGGGCACGACGACAACAGTCCAGTCATCATCTTCCGCTGGCGGCTCGACAATGACCTGAAAAAGCATGCTGGGCTTGATAACATCGGCCGACACGATGCGGCGCAGCTTCTCATCAATTTCAAACAGCCTTGGCTTATCGCTGGCCGCCAGCTCACGCAGAAAACGGCCCTGCAGGTCATCGAGAAACCCTTCCCTGAAACGTATGATGGCATCTTCATCGGTCTGCAGATAATGCAAAATCGCCACAATGACGTCGTCATCAACATCGGCGGGCACAGTATTCCAGGATGTCATCGGCCGCCGCAGAAGATCCGCGCGGCTGATTTCTTCTTCCTGCTGAGCGGCGACAGCGGCCCGCATTTCTGAAAGTCTTTTTTCGATTATGAAATCGACCCGTTCCTGAGATACGCTCATTGTTAGCCTCCCGCGGCCCCCGCCGCTCAACTTATGGATATTAAAGCGGAGAGTAGAGTCTGCCGCGCCTCAGGTCAACGGGTCTGCTGAAACACTCTGCCCGAGGCGAATACAACCGCATTAGTCTCAATATATTATGATAAATAAAAAACGCGGCTTTTAGGGTATTGTTTCTCTTGCCGGGGTGAGGCCGCCGCCAGCCGGCGCTTCCGCGCTTTGCGCTGCAGCAAAAGATTTGATGGTTTCCACCATCGCGAAAAATCCGTTGCGGCGGTTGGGGGATAGATGCTGATGCAGACCCAGTTTCTCAAAAGCCTTATGAATGTCCAGAGTCGTAATTTCGTCCGGCGTTCCGCCGTCATAGGCAACCATCAGAAGATAGATCAGCCCTTTGACGATCTGGGCATCGCTGTCGGCTGAAAAATAGAGCCGCCCGCCCTCCCGGCGCGCCACCAGCCATGCCCGGGAGGTGCAACCCTTTACCAGATTGTCGTCCAGTCTATCTTGTTCCCTGAGAGGAGCTAAACGCTGGCCCAGATCAATCAAATAGCGGTATTTGTCCTCCCAGTTGTCGAAGAGGGCGAAACTTTCCGCAAGCTGCTCCAGGGTCCTGGCTGTCACTGTTCACACTTCATTAAAGGATTCAGGTCATTGATTATAGTAGGGAGGTCTGGCGGTCAAATCCAGAAGATGTAGAGGGCAGAGGCATTTTCAACTTTATTAGGGCTTGCCTGCTTTTATGTCCGTTCGTAAACTGTTGGATGTAGTGATTCAAATTCGCGGAAGGGTAAGGACGTAGCATAAAATGAGTAAATCCGGCTCCGGTGACAGCAAGAACACCCTTTACTGCTCCTTCTGCGGAAAGAGCCAGCATGAAGTCCGCAAACTTATCGCCGGCCCGAACGTTTTCGTCTGCAACGAATGCGTCGAGCTGTGCATGGACATTATCCGGGAAGAGGACAAGACATCCCTCGTCCGCGGCGGTCCGGGTGCCGTACCCACCCCAGGTGAAATCAAGGCCGTTCTCGATGATTACGTTATCGGCCAAACGCGCGCGAAGCGCATTCTTTCCGTCGCCGTTCATAACCATTACAAGAGGATTGAACAGGGCGAACGCACCGGCGAGGTTGAAATTTCAAAATCGAACATTCTTCTGGTCGGTCCCACGGGCTGTGGCAAAACGCTCCTGGCCCAGACACTGGCGCGTATCCTGGATGTCCCCTTCACAATGGCCGACGCCACCACCCTGACAGAGGCCGGCTATGTCGGCGAGGACGTCGAAAATATCATCCTGAAGCTTCTGCAGGCCTCTGACTATAATGTCGAGCGCGCGCAGCGCGGCATCGTCTATATCGACGAGATCGACAAGATCAGCCGCAAATCAGACAACCCCTCCATTACCCGTGACGTTTCGGGAGAGGGCGTACAGCAGGCGCTGCTGAAAATGATGGAAGGCACAATTGCCAGTGTTCCGCCGCAAGGTGGCCGCAAACACCCGCAGCAGGAATTCCTGCAGGTTGACACCTCGAATATACTGTTCATATGCGGAGGCGCCTTTGCCGGAATCGAAAAAATCATCGCAGTACGCGGCAAAGGCACCAGCATCGGATTCGGCGCTACAGTACGCGCCGTGGACGAACGCCGCGCCGGCGAGGCTCTCAAGGACCTTGAGACCGAAGATCTGCTCAAATACGGCCTGATACCCGAATTTATCGGCCGTCTGCCGGTCGTCGCCACACTTGAAGATCTGGATGAGACCGCTCTGATCCAGATACTGACCGAACCCAAGAACGCCTTGTGCAAGCAGTACCAGAAGCTCTTTGAGATGGAAGGCGTGAAGCTGACCTTCACCAAGGAATCCCTTGACGCCATCTCCAAGAAAGCAATTGAGCGCAAGACAGGCGCCCGCGGTCTGCGTTCCATTATCGAGCAAATGCTGCTGGACACGATGTTTGAAATTCCTGACAAGGATGACATCGAGGAAGTTGTGGTAAACGCCGATACCGTCAACGAAGGCAAGACCCCTGTCTATGTGCATGCCGACAAGAAAAAGAAAAAAGGCAAGGACAAGGACAAGGAAGAAAAAACCTCCGAGGCGGCGGCCACCTAAAAACGGCAGCACGGCGCCGAGTTTCTATATTCCCTCACATATAAAGCCGCATGGGCGCTTCATTGTTGCCCGTTAACGCGGTATTATAAATCTGCCTTTAGTCTTAAAGCAGACATTTAAAAACGGGGAGCCGGCTCTATGACCGCACAAGCGAAAATCAAACTCGACACAAGCCGCAAATACAGGCTTATCACCCGCAGCGACATGGACGGGCTGGTATGCGCCGTCATCCTGAAGGAAATGGACCTGATAGACGAGATTGTCTTCGCGCACCCCAAGGATATGCAAGACGGCAAGATCGAGGTGACCTCTAACGATATAACCACCAACCTGCCCTACGCCGAAGGCGTCTATCTGTGCTTTGACCACCACGCCAGTGAACTCGAAAGGATTGGCGTCGCTCCGCCGAACCACATTATGGAAGCAGAGGCGCCCTCGGCTGCGCGCGTTCTTTACAATTATTTCGACGGCCCGCGCAATCCGCGCCTCAAAAAAGTGACTGAAGAAATGATGACCGCCGTCGACAAGGCTGATTCCGCTTCCTTCACGCGGGAGGAAATCATAAACCCCGAAGGCTGGGTCCTGCTTAGCTTCATCATGGACGCACGCACGGGCCTGGGCCGCTTTCGCGACTTCAACATTTCCAACTATCAGCTGATGATGAAACTGATTGATTACTGCCGGGACCAGCCCTCGATCAAAGATATTCTTGCGCTACCGGACGTCAAAGAGCGCGTCGATCTCTATTTCGAACAAAAATTCAAATTCCGCGAACAGATCGAACGCTGCTCTTCGATCAACAAGAACGTTATCGTTCTCGATCTGCGTGAGGAGGAGCATATCTGGGCAGGCAATCGTTTCGTCGTTTACGCCCTGTTCCCCCAATGCAATATTTCGATCCACGTCCTTTGGGGCAAGAACAAACAGAACACGGTCTTTGCCGTGGGCAAGTCGATCCTGAACCGAACCAGCCGGACGCATATCGGCAATCTCATGCTGGAATATGGCGGCGGCGGGCACGAGGCGGCGGGCACCTGCCAGATCGAGAACGAGCACGCCGAGGAAGCCCTTCAGGAGCTTGTGGAACGCATCTCCGCCGAGGGATAAAACTCGCCCCTTCCCTTTCCCGTTTTCTATATGTTAAGAACAGAACGGGGGGCACTTCATCATGACAAAAAAACTACCCGCCCTGGACACGGGGGACAAGATCGGCATCATGGCGCCCTCCAGCCGCGTCAACCGCACCGTCATCGCCAAAGCCGTTGCCCGCCTTGAAAAAATGGGCTTCGAGGTTTATGTGCATCCCCAGACCTACGCCGTGCGCGGCGCCTCCGCCGGCACAGACAAACAGAAAGTCATGGCGCTCCACGATCTTTACCGCGCCCGCGACATCCGGGCGATCTTTGCCGCTTCCGGAGGCAACCAGGCCGGCGCCATGCTGGAAAGTCTCGATTTTCGTCTGATCGCCCGGAACCCGAAGATTCTGATGGGCTACAGCGATGTCACCGCCCTTCTCAATGCCATAAACAGGAAAACCGGCCAGATCACCTTTCACGGCCCCATGCTGCGCAAACTGGGCGGGAATTTAAGCCCGGCCGAGCTTAAGCAATGTTTCAACCTGCTGGGTGGTCACAAGGCAGATATACCGATGGGCCGCGCCAAAGCTCTGAAGACCGGGACGGCAGAAGGACGGCTTGTCGGCGGAAACCTGAGCCTGATATGCAGCCTGCTGGGCACACCCTGGCAACCGGATTTCAGGAAAGCGATCGTGTTCCTTGAGGATTGCGCGGATGAACGTTCCCGCATTGACCGGATGCTCCTTCACCTGCGCAACGCCGGCGTCTTCAGCCAGGCAGCGGCCGTGGTTCTAGGCGGATTCACCGAGCTGACCGACAATGGTCGCGCGCCTTATGGCAAGACTGTCGCACAAATGATCCGCGAGCGCACCGCCGGGCTGGATATACCTGTTGTAACCGGAGCACCCTTTGGCCATGGCAGAGACCTTTATACCCTTCCCGTAGGCGCCACGGCCCGCCTGAAGGCTGCCCGGAATGGCTGCCGCCTTGTGCTTGACGGTCCCTGCGTCAGCTAATACATATCGATCATCATGACTTTTGTTGTCACAGATGTCTGTATCAAGTGCAAATACACCGACTGCGTCGAGGTATGTCCCGTGGACTGCTTTTACGAAGGTGAAAATATGCTGGTCATACATCCCGACGAATGCATCGACTGCGGGGTCTGTGAGCCGGAATGCCCCATCGACGCTATAGTCCCGGACATCGATTCGCGGGCAGAAAAATACCTCCAGCTGAACCGTGATTATGCCTCAAAATGGCCGAATATCACGCATAAAAGGCCCCCCCTGCCTGAGGCGGAAAAGTATAAGGACATGGAAGACAAATATCCCGCCCACTTCAGTCTGCATCCCGGCGAAGGTGACTAGATTTAACTTTAAAAAATAAACCCAACACATTTAAAAACAACGATATTTTTCCCTATTTTTGCACGCTATTTTCCTCGAAAATTAAAATAGAAGTTGAAGTTTTACGAAATTTTAACTATATTCCTACCATCGCAATGCAAAACGTCGCGGTAAAGGGCCCTCTTCCAGGCCCCAGAGACCTGTACCTCCGCGCCGGGCTTAAGAGGTTTCTTTATAACAACCTTTTAATACATTGTTTTATATAGAAGTTTTTGGTCACATTTGTGCCACAAAAACCGATTAAAAGAAGCAAACGTTCAACAGACGAGAAAAGGGTATTCAGCGATGGCTCATAACGACAACTTCGATTTCAAAACAGGCGATTACGTTGTTTATCCGGCGCATGGCGTCGGCCAGATCGAGGGCATCGAGACCCAGACCGTCAGCGGTATCCAGATTAAGCTTTATGCCATTACCTTTGAAAAAGACCGTATGCGCCTGAAAGTACCTGTATTCAAGGCGAAGGCCTCAGGCCTGCGCAAGCTCGCCTCCGGCGAGCGCCTGAAGGACGCCATGAAAACCCTGCAAGGCCGCGCCCGCGTCCGCCGCACTATGTGGAGCCGCCGCGCCCAGGAATACGAGACCAAGATTAACTCGGGCGACCCGGTTTCTATCGCCGAAGTTCTGCGCGACCTCAAGCGCAGCAACGACGACTCCGAGCAGTCCTACAGCGAACGCCAGATCTACCAGTCCGCGCTGCAGCGCCTGGCCCGCGAAGTCGCCGCTGTACAGAAAATCACGGAAGATAAGGCCGCTGAGAAGCTTGAAGGCATGCTCGGCAAAAAGAAAGCCGCCTAACCCTTTCATAGCTCAGAAAAACCCCCGCCTTTGCGGGGGTTTTTATTTTTCGGGGCCATTCTTGAACAGACTTGCAGGCCTCTGATTCTCATATATAATTAAATTGATTCGGGAAATTTCTTGCCCGCCCGCCCCTTAATTCTGTTTTTATTCTCATAAGTTGTGCCGTTGACCTTACGCGATGCCCGCTTTGCGTCCCTCGGAAAGCCCCGCCGTTTGTGGGCGATTTCCGCTATTCACGGCGAAACCGAACGCCTGATTGACCTGCACAATACCCTCTTTGAATACATCGAACCCGGCGACCGCCTGATCTATCACGGCAACTACCTGGGTCATGGCCCTACACCTTCCGCAACGATCGACGAAATCCTGACCTTCCGCCGGATGGTCATGGCCCTGCCCGGCATGGTTGCCAACGATCTTGTTTATCTGCGTGGCGGACAGGAGGAGATGTGGCAGAAGCTCCTGCAGATTCAATTCGCACCCAATCCCACGGATGTGCTTCTGTGGATGCTGGATAACGGCATGGCCTCAACAATAGAGGCCTATGGCATGACAGCGCAAGACGCCCTGACCGCCGCGCTGGAAGGCGTCATGGGCCTTACCCGCTGGACAGGCCGGATCAAGGAATCCGTGCGCCGGAAAGCAGGACATGAAATTTTCGCCAGCCACTGGCGCCGCGCCGCCTATATAGAGGCAGGGGAAACAGCGGTCTTCACACCCTTGCTCTTCGTTAATGCCGGCATAGACCCCGCGCGCGCGCTGACTGATCAGGGCGACAGCTTCTGGTGGGCCGGCAAGCATTTCAACAGTATTAACGTTCCCTATGCCCCTTTCCAGAAAGTGATACGCGGTTTTGATCCAGCCCACGGCGGCCTGCATATAAACTGTGTGACTGCGACAATCGACGGCGGCTGCGGCTTCGGTGGCGGGCTGGTCTGTGCCGGTTTCGGTCCTGATGGCGAAATATTTGACCTGATTGAAGCCTAAAAGGCGATCAGGATTTGCCGTAAACTCCGGCAAAAAAATGCCTTAATGCTGATCCGAAAGCCGCCATAATCCGTATACACAATGAGAGCAGTGAGACTAAAGACGGTTTGCGGTTTCCCGCGTTGGCCCGTCAGAAGGGGATGTTATGGCACATATCGATGACGTCGCAACACAGAAGGCTAATCTCGGTTATATCCGTTCGGCCATGGATGAGCCCATGCTCGAGCGCGAGCACGAGCTCAGGCTGGCCCGGCGCTGGCAGCGCAAGGGCGATGAAGCAGCCCTGCATGAGCTTGTGCGCTCTTATAGACGCCTGGTCATTGCCATGGCGTCCCGGTACAGGCATTACGGCCTGCCCGCCGGCGACCTTATCCAGGAGGGCAATATAGGGCTGATGGAAGCCGCGAAAAGGTTTGAACCCGCACGTAATGTGCGTTTCTCGACTTATGCCTCATGGTGGATCCGCTCGGCCATGCAGGACTATGTCCTGCGCAACTGGTCAATTGTACGGATCGGCACGACTGCCGCCCAGAAGTCGCTGTTCTTTAACTTGCGCCGCCTGCGCGCCAAGATTGAGGGGCGCAAGGAAAAAGAAGGCCTTGATGACAACGACCGCGAAAAAATCGCTGGCGAACTGAAGGTCAACGTCCGGGATGTGCGCGATATGGAGTCGCGCCTCTCAGGCGTCGACTTGTCGCTCAACACGCCAATCGGCGAGCAGAGTGACGACGAGTGGCAAGGTCTTGTTGCTGACGAACGCGCTACGCCTGAGGAAATTGTCATTGGCATGCGCGATGCGGAGACCCGCTCTTCATGGCTCAAGCAGGCCCTGAATGAACTGAGTGAGCGCGAACGCAAAATCATCGAGGAGAGGCATCTAAGCCAGGAAGTCGTGACTCTTGAAGACCTCGGCAAACAGCTGGGTGTCAGCAAGGAGCGCGTACGCCAGCTTGAATCCCGGGCCATGGACAAGATCAAGAACTCAATGATCCGTCATGTCGCGGAAAAGAGTGAGCTTCTCGCGCACAGTTAAGCCGCATTGGTTTATCGGTTACCGTCCGGCCGCGGACACGATCTTGTAACGTTGCCCGGCCGTGACGGCTTGTCCGGGATTCATTCCGTTCAGCACGAGGAAACGTTCGGTTCTATAGGAATCAAACGGCATTCCTGCTGCTATACTCGCCGCCGTATCCCCGGGTGACGCCACAACCACACGCAGGCGCCAGGGCTTCAGATCGGCTTTCTCGGCTGCGCTTAAGGCATGCAGGCTGTAGGTTGAACGTTTGACCTCGTCGACGAGATTGGGCGAGGCGCCCTGCGGCAGAGCGATCTGGAAACGGAAGATCAGGTCCGGCGCCCACTCGACCGCGATGATGCGTATGGTTGCGGCCCGGCCGTTTACCCGCCCGGGAAAAGACATGGTCGCCGCATTTTTTCCATTGATGCTCAGTGTTTCCGTCGCTCCTGCCGCCTGCCCTTTCATCCATGTCTGGGTCAGATAGGTTGCTGCGTCGAGGCGCCTCGGGTTGGCATCGGAATCAAAAATGATGGCCGCCCCCGTCCCCCGCGAAAGAGCCACAACCTGCGACGGCTGGTTATCGATTGTAAATCCATCAGGAACGGAAAAGCCGAATCCCATCTCGGTATGATAGAAGCTCTGCCCGCGAACAAATCCCTGACGGGCGCTATCGCCCCAGACAAGGCCGTCTATGGCATCAAGATAGCCGTTGCGGCCTGTAACAGCATTGGCCTGCTTCAGAGGCGCTGCCAGGGCGGCGGCCTGCGTCATGCGGTCCTGCGTGCGCGGGTGCGTGGAGAAGTAACTGAAATCCTCTGCGTCGCCCTGTCCCTGCATGCGCTTTTCAAGATCATCATGCGCACCCAGGCTTTCCAGGAAACCCGCCATGGCGCCGGGATCATAACCCGCGCGGCTTAAATATCTTATACCCAGCTCATCAGCCTGGCTTTCCTGCCCGCGCGAGTATGACTTCATGTAAAGATCGGTTCCAATATCCGCCGCCTGCCCTAACTGCGCGCTGTCGGCAGCGGCGGCAATGACAGCTACGCCCAGCGACGCCAGCACACCCTGCGAATAACGCTCGGCCGCATGGCGGGCCGTAATATGCCCCACTTCATGCGCCAGAACCGCCGCCAGCTCCGCCTCATTACCGGCCTGCGCCAGAATGCCGCGTGTCACATATATGTAACCGCCCGGCAGGGCGAAAGCGTTCATCATCGGCGTATCAAGAACGAAAAACTTATAAGTGACGTCCCGCCGTTCTGTGCCGGCCGTGATTTTGCGGCCAATGCCCTGTACATAATTGTCGAGGGCACTGCCCGATGGAACGACGCCGAACTCCGCTACGACTTTCCCGTGTTCCTGGGCACCCAGGCTTTGCTCCTGCCCCGGGCTCATCAATGCCGTGAATTGCTGCTGGCCGGTCGCCGGGTTGGCCGTGCAGCCATTCAGCAACGCCATAGCGCAAACAAGAAAGATGGGCTTGAAACGAAACATGAAAACAGTCCAATGTGGTTTTGTCATGAAAAGAATATTAGCCACTTTTTTAATTCTGGCCAGTGCCTTCATCTGCCCCCCCGCCCGCGCACAGGAAACCGTGCCGGATCAAAAGGCGCAAGCTGAATCAGCCACTTCCGATGATTCTATGCCTTTTCCCGTGATGCATCGCATGGGCCCGGCACCCGCCATTGCGCCTGGGTCCCCTCTGCAGCCGGGCCGTACAGCCCCCGTACGGTCGGAAGGGCTTTCCCATTCCTCGGCCGGCAACCAGAAAAGTATCATAAACCAAGACAGTACAGACTGGGGGCTGAACCCCCATATGAAATCCCTGAATGCCCCGGCAGCAGGCGAACCTGAAAAGAAGGAAACCCCCGAACCCTACAGCACCGGCGTAACCCAGCCGGACTTTGCGGAGCTGCGCCAGATGGACACGGCCACCGTCGATCAGATTATTGATCCGCTGCATATTCAGATGAAGGACGGACGTATCATCCAGCTGACAGGGGTGGATATCACGGATTTCGACGTTTACGATCCCGGTGATTTGAGCCTTGCCGCGCGCGATCTTTTAACAAATCTGCTGAAAAACAAACAGGTGCGCCTGTTCCAGACGCGCGACAACAGCCGGGGCCGCACGAACCGGATGGGGTACGTTCTCGCTCATCTTCAGGACCATGACGGTCTGTGGATTCAGGGCGCACTTCTGGATTCCGGACTGGCGCGCGTAAGGCCTTCGGGCAGCAATCCCGAGATGGCAGCCGCCATGATGAAACTGGAAGACGGAGCGCGCACAAAGAAAAAAGGCCTGTGGGCGGATCAACGTTATGCGCTTCTCACGCCTGAAACGGCTGCACAGGCCATGAATGGCTGGGCCGTTGTCGAAGGCGCGGTCGTCAGTGTCGCTACCGTCAACAATATGATCTATCTGAATTTCGGACCGGACTGGCACACCGATTTCACCGTGACGCTCACACCGGACGTCCGCCGTGAATTCCAGAAGACCGGACTGGACCCCCTGGCTTTCGGTGGCAAAAAAATCCGGGTTCATGGCTGGATCGAGGATTACAACGGCCCCTCCATAGAGCGTGCTCACCCGGTCTGGCTTGAGCTCTTGCCAGATGCATCGGAAAACTCTAAAAATAATTAACAAATTAACTCTTTGGGTTTTTCGAGGCACCGCCATGCACCGTCTGGCACATGCAGGCCGTCGTATGAGTCTGCTGGACCTGTTTCCGGAGATCGCGCCCTATTCCACCGGTTTTCTGGACGTCGAGAACGGCATGCACAGCCTGTATTGGGAACAGGCCGGTAATCCCGACGGCGCGCCCCTCCTGTTCCTGCACGGCGGCCCGGGCGCAGGTGCCAACCCGGTTCACCGGCGCTTCTTCGATCCTGAGCATTACCGCATTATCATTTTCGATCAGCGCGGCGCCGGCCGCTCGCATCCATTCGGCAGCCTTGAAAAAAATACGCTCGGCCATCTGGTCGAAGATATCGAGGAACTGCGCCGGAAACTGAATGTCGAACGCTGGCACATCTTCGGCGGATCCTGGGGCAGCACGCTGGCCCTTTCCTACGCCCAGTCTTTTCCTGCCCGCTGCCGCAGCCTGATCCTGTATGGAATATTCCTGATGGAACGGACGGAGATCGACTGGTTTCTTTACGGTATTAAAATGATTTTTCCCGAAGCCTGGGAGCAGTTCGCCGCTATCGCCGGCCCCGGCGATCAGAACAATCTTCTCGAGGCCTATTACAAAAAACTGACAGGGCCGGATGAAAAAGAGCGTGAAAAAGCCGCTATCGCCTGGAGCCTGTATGAGGGCGCGTGCGCCTCGCTGTTGCCGAACTATGAAACCATCACCACGGAAAATCAGAAAAAGAGTGCCGTAACACTGGCACGCACCGAGGCGCACTATTTCCTCACACAGACCATTCCTGCAGAAAAAAGCCTGCTGAATGGAATAGATACCATCCGCTCCATCCCTACCGTGATCGTGCAGGGACGCTATGACATACTGTGCCCCATTCTTTCCGCCCACCGGCTGCATCTGGCCTGGCCGGAGGCGGATTATGTCGTCGTTCACGATGGCGGCCATTCCTCGCTTGACCCGGCCGTGCGCTCCCGTCTAATTGAAGCCACGGAAAACGCCAAAACATTAAGATAGGAACAGAAAAAAACCATGAATTTTAAAACATTGAGAGATTTCGATCTGAATGGAAAAACCGTGCTGCTGCGCGCCGATCTCAATGTGCCTGCCAAGGCAGGCAAGGTCAGCGACACCACGCGCATCGACCGCCTGAAGCCCACCATCGATTATCTCACCGGCCACAAGGCCCGCGTGGTCGTGCTTTCGCATTTTGGCCGTCCCAAGGCAAAGCCAGAGCCCGAATTCTCACTCGCATTTCTGGTGCCCGTTCTGAAAGATCGCTGGGGCTGCCCCATTGCCTTCGCGGCTGATTGCATCGGCGAAGTCGCGCAAAAAGCCGTTGCCGCCCTTAAACCGGGCGATGTCTGTCTGCTGGAAAATCTGCGCTTCCACAAGGGCGAGGAAGACAACGATGCCGCCTTCACAAAAAATCTTGCGGCACTTGGCAACATTTATATCAACGATGCCTTTTCCGCCGCACACCGCGCCCATGCCTCGACCGAAGGCCTGGCTCATATTCTGCCCGCTGGCGCCGGTCTTTTGATGGAAGCCGAACTGAACGCCCTGAGCTCCGCACTGGAAAAGCCACAGCGTCCGGTGGCGGCCATCGTCGGCGGGGCCAAGATTTCAACCAAGCTCGACCTGCTGGGCAATCTGGTAAAAAAAGTTGATTTCCTGATCCTCGGCGGCGGAATGGCAAATACCTTCATCGCCGCACAGGGAGTGGACGTCAAAAAGTCGCTGGCTGAAAAAGATATGCTGGATCAGGCCCGGGCCATCATGGACAAGGCAAAAACCGCGAACTGCACGATGCTTTTGCCAGTTGACGGCGTGGCGGCAACGGCCTTTGAGGCCAACGCACCGCACACGACATGCGCGATGACGGCCATTCCCGACAATCACATGGTTCTTGATGTCGGCCCGCAAACGATTACTCAACTGCAGAAGGCTCTGTCGTCATGCAAAACCGTCGTCTGGAACGGGCCACTGGGTGCTTTTGAACTGACCCCGTTCGATAAGGGCACGATTGATCTGGCCTCTTTCGTCGCGCAGCAGACAAAAGCCGGAAAGATAATCTCCGTCGCCGGTGGCGGCGACACGGTCGCAGCGTTGGAGCAGGCAGGCGCAGCAGAGAACTTCAGTTATATATCCACGGCCGGCGGCGCCTTTCTGGAATGGATGGAGGGCAAGACCCTGCCCGGCGTCGCGGCTCTCATTAAATATCGGACCGCCGCCTGAAAATAAAAATAAAAACCAGGACGGCAACATAAGGGGAGGAATAAATGACGGAACGATCGCGCCATGCTTTTCTGGCTACCGCCCTGGGGATTCCCTCAAAAGACGATCTGTCGATTCTGAACGGTCTGCCTGAACTGAGCACGGCACTGGGGCAAGAGCTGGCCCATGGTCTGCTCAATGCCGACAGACTGCGGGAACTTGATGGTTTTCTGAACGGCGCGGACGACCCGGAATACGATCCGCGCATCCGCGCCTATCTAAGCGCCCTGCGCGACGTCACCCGTGCCATCGTAACGGCGCAGGCGATCAGCCCAAACGACCCTGTAACGCCCGGCCTTCATTAAAAGACGCCGTTTAAATTTGACATAAAAATCATTTTGTTGCTATAAGCGGAAAAATCCGTTTATGCGAGGAGACGACCTATGACTGTGAGCAGAGAAAGACTGGCAGAGGTTTTCAGTGAAGTAGCCCATACCGCCCTGACCGCAGATGATATGAGCGAAGTCCGTGTTCTGGGCGATATGGCAGGACAGGCTCTCGGCGCAGAAACCATCGATCTTGAAAGGCTGCGGCTTTACGGCGCTTCCCTGATACCCAGCAAAATTGAAGACCCGCTTGTACGCGGCTATCAAGCCGCCCTGTGCGATATTCTCGCAACCGTTCTGATGGAAAATCAAAGAATAAAACGCGAAGCGGATATTCGCCGCCGCGCCAACGCACCGGAATGGAGGATGCTGCTTCAGGATTTTCTGGCCGCAGGCGGACTGAAAAAAGTAGAAGATTTTCCGGGCGATCCGGCGAAAGTGCGGAGAATCCTGAGCGCCCTGCAACGCGCAGACCTTGTCGAAGCATGGCCTCCTGTCGGCAACCCGCAATCCCCGGAACAAAAAATGGCTCAAATGCGAATCCGGCTTACAGTCACCGGCCGTGAGATCGCGCGAGAGCAGGAAGCCGTCACACCGGCAACCGTCCTCGCGCTTGAAAAGACTCTGAATCCGCTCTGATTTTCTAGGCTGCTAGCCCGCGACACGCTGGACGATGCGCTGAGCCGCTTCGGGCCGCACACGGTCGAAATAAGACAGGATTTCCATCATATCTTCCTGATTGATGATGCGGTCTTTCGAGCGCATGCGGTGTGTCATCAGATAGATGCGTGAAAAATCGGCTTTCTGGATACCAAAGGCCCGGCAGGCAATCGCCAGACCCTTCGGGCAGGGCTGCTGCAGAAAGTCATGAATGCGCCGCGCTGAAAGGCCTGTATATTTTCCAAACATGGCGATAAAGCTGGAAATCTGGCCGCGCTGTAGCGTTTCCAGCATGACATTCAAGTTCAAAAGACCCATGCCCGAGAATTTCTCGGCAAGCGCCAGGGTCTGTTCAGGCGGCATATATTCGGACGACGACACACCAACGGTGATTTCCTGCAGCACGTCGTCGATGGCCTTTTCCGCCAGTGTGGCTTCGGGACCTCTGTAAAAGCTCCGGATGCGCGTTTTCAGTTCCTGCCCGACATGCTCATATAGCGCCTGAGCCATGGCGGGCGGAATTTCAGGACGGCCCAGCAGCGGAAGCGCCAGAGATTCATCTGTTTTCGCCATTTCAGACAGAATAGAAATAGCATGCCGGGTGAGTGTGATGCGCTGGTTTCTTGAAAGAGCGACAACTGTTCCCGTATCTTTCGTCTCCGCCAGGACGTCAATCAGCTCATCGCTGAGCGTTTCACGTGCGGCGATAGCCTTCCAGTAAGCGCAGCCTTTCGACTTTATAATATAGATGAGATCAAGATCGCTGAAGATCGGGCTGCACCGCAGAAAGGGCGAGGCCACGGAAATTTCGTCATTCGCAATATGCAACGCCAGACGCAACGGCACGTTATCCATGCTGGACAGACGTTCGGATACGGCCTGGCGCAGATCGGTCTCCGCCTGACGTATCAGAGCGATCAGAACATCGGTGAGAAGCTCCTGCTCCCGCGCGGAAAGCTCAACATCCAGAAGCTCGGCGACAGCCCCGGTAAGTTCCGCCTGGGCCTCTGGCCTTTTGTCTTTTGCCAGTTTGTACAGGGACTGTCCGTCGTGCAGACGCACAAGCAGCGGCGCAATGCCCGGTGATTTTTCAAACGCACGAAAATCCATTGTCCTTATGATCCCACATCATAATTACCTACCGCCGGCCGCAAGGCCGGTAACCTCTAAAAATGTCCGCCAGAAAACTTGAAGTATTTTATAGTTTCTCTAGTTTCTTATTTTGAAGATCAGGGGTGCCGCAGAACCGGCAATTCGGAAGAGAAGAAACGCCCCCTTTTCTTCTACAATAACTCTTATACAAGGCATTCCTTTAAATTAGGTTAATGTCATGTAACGAATAAGAGGGCTTTTTTATTAGGAAAACCACGGAAAGCATTTCTTAAGCTATTACCGCCAAAATGTATATTAGGGGCACTAGGTTGGGGAAAGGTCTATAAAATCATGGTCGACGCGGTCAGCAGTTCCATTCAATCCGTTATTGTGAATCCCTTCAAAAACCGGGGCGAGGATTCAGAGCCAGCTACAAAGAGCGTGAAGCAAGGCTCTGAAGAAACGCAGGGCGCTAAAAAGGAAACGACGGAAGAAGTCAGCGCTATCGGCCGGGACCCCGATGAACGAAGTTCTTCAGGCAGCACACGGCGCGGCAGCCTCCTTGACCTAAAAGTCTAGGGGATTTCTGCACATAAAGGTCATGAACGGCTCTTGTTTAAGAGCCGTTTTTCTATAGAATCCGCCTCATGAGCAAAAAGACAGCGCCCTCCCCCTGGGACCAGTACGCTACCTATCTCCAGCTGGACAAACTTCTCGACGCGCAGGCGCCCTGGAGCAACCGGGCCGGACAGCCCGCGCACGATGAAATGCTTTTTATTGTTTTCCACCAGACCTATGAGCTCTGGTTCAAGCAAATCCTTTTTGAAATGGACGACATACAGGCCCGCTTCTCCGGCCGCGTCCTGAATGACCGCGACATGCAGCCGATTCTGGCACGGCTTGACCGCATCACCGCCGTTTTACGCCTCCTCGTGCGGCAACTGGACGTGCTGGAAACCATGACAGCGCAGGAGTTCATCGATTTCCGCGAATATCTTCGCTCCGCCTCCGGCTTCCAGAGCTGGCAGTTCCGCCTGATTGAAACCCGGCTCGGCCTGCAGCGCAAGGACAGACTGCCCGTATTCCATGAAGCGTTTGACGCACATTTACGGCCTGAAAGCAAAAAGGCGATCATGGATGCAGAGAACAAACCCAGCCTTTATATGCAGATCGACGACTGGCTGGCGCGCACGCCTTTTCTTGAGCGGGGCGACTACAAATTCTGGGATGATTACCGCGCAGCCGTCCACGCGGTTCTTGACGAGAAAGAAAAGCTGGCAGGCCAAACGCTTTCAGGCGAAGCTTTGGAAAAGGAAAGGGCCGGGCTCGAGCGCGGCCGTCGCAAATTCAACGGCATATTCGATCCCGCGCAACATAAAAGCGCACAGGAGGACGGTGTGTGGCGCATGTCCTGGCGCGCCCTGCAATCCGCGCTTTTTATCACGGTCTATAGACAGGAGCCCGTTCTGCAGCTGCCCTCCCGTCTTTTATCCCTTATCATGGATATCGACGAGCTTCTGGCCATATGGCGCTACCGCCATGCCCTGATGGTCCAGCGGATGATGGGCTTCAGCATGGGCACCGGCGGCTCTTCCGGCTATGGGTACCTGATGGAGACGCTGGAAAAGCACCGTATTTTCTCTGATCTTTTTGCCTTGTCCAGCTACCTGATCCCCGAGCGCGCCCGCCCCCCGCTTCCCGAATCCCTGAGCGCCGAGATGGGCTATCATTATGCCGGGAGCAAATCTTGAAAAGCTATAAAGGCCTTTTTACACGGGCGCTGGCCCATATTCCCGCGCACAAGCACGCCGCCGCGCACAGTCACCATCTGCGCCCGGATGCCGTTGCAAAAGCGCACATGCAATGCATGGAAGACGTCTTCCAGTATGCTGACCGCAAATGGGAGCAATGCGTTTTCAAAACCGTCTACCCGGCGGGGCAAAAACACGTCGCGCGCGTTTTATCGACAGAACAACCGGAAAACGTCGTGTTTGCCACGAATACGCACGAACTTCTATTACGTCTCCTGTCCTGTTTTGCGCCGGGAGCGCCTGTCCGCATCCTGACAACGGACAGCGAGTTTTATAGCGCCTCCCGCCAGCTTCGCCGCCACAAGGAGGCCGGGCTCGTCGCCGTGACGCGCATCGCGGTGGAGCCGTTCGACACATTCCCCGCCCGTTTCGCCGAGGCCTTCCGGGAAAAAGGGCCGTTTGACCTCGTTTTCCTCTCGCAGGTCTTTTTCAATTCCGGTTATGCCGTGCCCGACCTCAAGGCGCTGACCGATCTGATCACCACGAAGGAAACCTTTGTCGTGATCGACGGCTATCACGCCTTCATGGCCCTGCCCACCGATTTGTCAGCACTCAAGGACCGGGTGTTTTACATGGCCGGCGGCTACAAATACGCCATGAGCGGCGAAGGAAGCTGTTTCCTGCATGCGCCAGCCGCCTATGGCCCCCGCCCCATCAATACCGGCTGGTTCGCTGATGCCGACGCACCCGGTGAAACCGTTCCCTATGAAAAGGATGCCGGTCGCTTTCTGGGCGCGACCTTTGACCCGACGGGCCTGTACCGCTTCAACGCCGCAGTGGCGATGCTGGAAAAAGAAAAGATCACAGTAAGGGACATTCACGACCGCATCATGATCCTGCAATTCCTGTTCGTTGAACAGCTCAAAAAAAAGAACGTTTCCGCCCTGACCGCGGACAAGCTGGCCATCAACCTACAGACGGAGCCACGCGGGCATTTTCTCACCTTCCGCACAGAAAAGGCCGGCGCTCTTCAGGAATCTTTGATGAAAAAAGGCATTATCACGGACCACCGCGGCAACCGGCTGCGTTTCGGTTTCGGTCTTTATCATGACCCGGAAGACATGGAAAAAATGGCGGTGGAGATCGCCGCCGCTCTGGCCTAAACGTTATTGAAACGCCACTTCGTAAAAACTACGCAGTTTACGGCTATGAAGACGCGCCGGTCCGATGTCACGCAGCAGCGTCATGGTCAGGAGCCCGATCTGCAAATGCTGTTCAACCCTTTCCCGGTAAAACGCGTCCGCCATGCCCGGCAGCTTGGGCTGGCCATGCAGCGGCTTGTCGGAAACGCACAGCAGGGTGCCGTAAGGCACGCGAAACCTGAATCCGTTAGCAGCAATCGTTCCCGATTCCATCTCCAGCGCGATGGCGCGGCCCTGGCTGAGCAGAACGTTATTGCGGATGGAGGGGCGCAGCTCCCAGTTGCGGTCATCGACAGTTGCCACGGTTCCTGTACGCATAACCTTCTTGAGATCATAACCCTTGAAGCCTGTGACCGTGCTGACCGCATCTTCCAGCGCCAGCTGGATTTCAGAAAGCGCCGGAATCGGAATGACGGGCGGCAGATCTTCATCCAGAACATGATCCTGCCGCAGATAACCATGCGCCAACACGTAATCGCCCATTTTCTGCGAATTGCGCAGGCCTGCGCAATGACCGAGCATCAGCCAGGCATGCGGCCTTAACACAGCCACATGGTCAGTAATCGTCTTGGCATTGGAGGGCCCGACGCCGATATTGATCATTGTAATTCCTGAGCCGTCCTGCCGCTTGAGGTGGAAAGCCGGCATCTGCGGCAGGCGTGACAACTTGGTTCCGGTACTATCACCTTCATCGGGATCCAGAAGGTTCCTGTTGACCGTAACCTTGTTACCCGGCTCGACAAACGACGTGTATTCGAGACGTTCCTTCTTGAGTTCAGGATTGTCGGTCGGCGACATGATCTCGCGGCAGATACGGACAAACTCGTCCATATAGAACTGGTAGTTCGTAAAAATAACGTAATTCTGGAAGTGCTGCGCTGACGTTCCGGTATAATGGCGCAGGCGCATCAGGCTCAAATCGATGCGCGGCGCCGAAAACAGCGCCAGAGGCAGGGGCTTGCCCTGTTGCGCGACATAAGTGCTGTTGGCTATTTCGTCATCCATAGCGTCCAGATCCGGCATCTTGAAAACGTACGGAAGATCGCGGATCTGCTCCTGCGTCAGCTCGCGCTCAAGGTGATAATCGTCGCCCAGAGAGAAGTGAAGCGGCATCGGCGTCTCGCTTACCCCGACCTCCACTGGCGCGTCGTGATTGAGCAGCAAAAGCCTGATCTGTTCGTTCAGGTAATGTCCATAGATGTCCGGGCGCGTCACCGTCGTCATATAAGCGCCGGGCTTGGAAACAAATCCGTAGGACAGACGCGTGTCGACACGCGAGGCCGATTTAACATCGACCTTTATATAGGGATAAAAGGAGGATACAGGCCGGTCGATGCCGCCGCCTTCGGTGAACGTGACAAATTCGTCAGCCAGATGCTGGGTATGGGCTTCGTAAATCTCTCTGATCGCATCAACAGCATCACGAGAGTCTTTGAATTTATGGGCTTTGATATTCTTGGGGACCTTAGCCATGGACCCTATGATCCCTGATTTTACAATACAATACAAGCCGTTATCTTTTTCAGCCCACTGGCAGACCGACAAGAGAGCGGGCAAAATCTGACGCACGAAAAGAGTGCAGGTCGTCAGCCTGCTCACCAACGCCGATCATATGAATCGGCAAACCGAAAGCGCCCGCCAGCCCCACAACGACTCCGCCCCGGGCCGAGCCGTCCAGCTTAGTCACTACGAGGCCGGTCACGCTGACCATTTCGCGAAAAACACGCACCTGTTCATAGGCGTTCTGCCCCGTCGTCGCATCCAGCACCAGCAGCACAGCATGCGGCAGGGATTCATTGTTTTTCTTAAGAACCCGGATGATTTTTTCAAGCTCGGCCATCAGGTTTGCTTTGTTATGAAGGCGCCCGGCCGTGTCGATGAGAAGAACGTCTGCTTTTTCCGCCTTTGCCTTTTCATATGCCTCATAGGCCACCGCTGCCGAATCCGCGCCGACCTCCTTTTTCACCAGCGCGCTGTCCGTCCGCTCCGCCCATATCTCCAGCTGCTCGACTGCCGCCGCCCGAAATGTATCGCCCGCCGCCAGCATAACTTTAAATTTTTCTTCCTTCTTAAGTTGCTGGGCAATCTTGCCGATCGTCGTCGTTTTACCCACTCCGTTCACGCCACAAACCAGAACAACGAATGGGCCGCCTTCCGCCGGTGGGGAAAAATCCATTTCTTTCGCTACAGGATCAAGAACGCTGGCAATGGATTGCGCCAAAGCTTCTTTCAACTCATTCTCGTCTATTTCCTTTCCGAACCGGCCCTCGCCAAACGCGCGTATCACGGCTGCCGCTGTCTTGGGCCCGAGATCGGCAGCAATCAGAAGATCCTCCAACTCATCCAGCGTTTCCTGGTCGAGCTTTCTTTTTGTCAGGATATCGTCAATACCCTGCGCAATTTTACCGGATGTCTTTGAGAGACCTGAAGTCAGACGCTTGAGCCATCCCTGGCTTTCACCCTCTCCGCCTTCGGGTTTTTCCTTTTTACTCCTGAACATCGGTCTGCGGCTCCCCTTCCGCCGCACACCTGATGAGGCGGGCCGAACGATCCGCGTACTCCTCAGGCGTATCGATAGCCGATATTTGTTCCTGCATCACGCTGGCCATAGCCTCCTGAAAATAGACTTTCACAGCATCCATAATGCCCTGCTCCATATCATTGGTGCGGCTTTTGATCCGTGTCTGCCGGACATATGATCCCGATTCCATCTGCTTTATAATGGCCGGCATGTCCCGGCGCAGACGGTCGGTAAAAGCATGCACCGTCTTGCGGCCCTCCCGCTGATGCTTGAGCTGATGCTCCCGGACAATCTCATAGGCGCAGGATCCAGGCTCGTATTCACTCGGGATAAATATGACGGAGCGGTAAAACAGCTCCACATTAACTTCGGTGAAATAGGCACAGGAATATATCTTGTAGCTGTCGAACGGTTTCGAATCCGTCTTGATGTCGAAAAAGAAGCTCATCCCGCCGGCCGCGGTCCCTTCCGTGCTCATATTGTCCGAAGACCACAGAGGAATCAGGCCGTTTCTTTCAGCCCATGCCTTCTTGTAATCCGCCCCCTTTTGCGCCAGATCGGGCTTGTCCTGCGTGTTGTTATAAACAGGCTCAGGAACTGTCAGGTTAATAATGACACGCGCGGGATCATGGTTTATATCGTCGCAGGAGCCGGCTGCCACAGCCGGTGAAGACGGCCAGATCAGCGCAGCAAGAATGACGGTACACACCAAAAACCGCATCAGCATCCGACACTCTTTCTCAGGGCCAGCATACGAAGCACTGCCCTCGCCGCCTCCCCGCCTCTGTTCTGCTGTTGCGGATCAGCGCGCTCAACGGCCTGCGCCATCGTATTCACGGTCAGTATGCCGTTCCCGACAGGCACGCACTGCTCGCGGGCAATCTGGTCCAGCGCCTGAAACGCCGTATAGGCGATCACCTCATCGTGAATCGTTTCACCCTTGAGAATGCACCCCAGAACGACATAGCCGTCGTATTTTTTCTTTCCTGCCTGCAAAAAGGCAACGGCCGCCGGAATTTCCAGCGCCCCCGCAACCTCAACACTTTCATATACAGCACCGGCTTCGCTCAGAACAGCAGAAGCGCCCTCAAAAAGATGGTCAACGATTTCCGGGCGGTACGTCGATCTGACGATGGCAAATTTCATTGCGCCCGCTCTTTCATATAGGCCGCCAGATCGTCAATGGTCGCGATCTTGAGATTGTGCCGCTCGGCGAATATCTTTATATCCGGCAATCGCGCCATGGCACCGTCCGGATTCATAATTTCGCAGATTACCGCTGCACCCGACAACCCGGCCAACCGTGAAATATCCACGCAGGCCTCCGTATGTCCCGCACGTGCCAGGACGCCGCCTTCGGCCGCGCGCAGGGGAAACACGTGACCCGGCGTACAAAGATCGTCCGGCCCGCTGAGCGGATCGATCGCCGTTTTTATGGTCACGGCGCGGTCAGCGGCGGAAACGCCCGTGCTTACACCCCGGCGCGCCTCAATCGAAACAGTGAAATTTGCCTGGTTGTCAATCAGGTTCCGGCGCGGCTGCAGCGGCAGATCAAGGCGATCGACAATTGCCTCTTCCAGAGCCAGGCAGACGATGCCGCCGCACTCACGAATCATAAAATTTACAAGGTCGGCCGTTACGAACTCAGCCAGAACGGCCAGATCGCCTTCGTTTTCACGCGATTCATCGTCAACCAGAATGAACGGACGCCCGGCGCGCGCTTCGGCCACGATTTCATCGATACCGGTAAAGGCCGCAGAAGCGGCAACGGATTTCGCCCGCGCTGCCATGTTCATGCCGCCTCCCTGCCCAGAATGCGGGCGACATACCGAGCCAGCATATCAACTTCAAGATTTATGGAGTCGCCGGGCTTAAGTCTGCTGAGCGTCGTCACCTGCCACGTATAGGGAATGATGCAGACACCGAACGTAAGGCCTTTCACTTCGTTGACGGTCAGGGAAATGCCATTCAGCGCGACTGATCCCTTGGGAGCGATATAAGGCGCCAGCAGCGTGGGCACGCCTACGGTCAGCCGCCACGCCTCGCCCTCAGCCTTTATATCTTCCAGAACAGCGAGGCCATCGATGTGCCCGGAAACGATATGCCCGCCCATCTCATCACCCAGCCGCAGCGACGGCTCCAGATTGATTTTCATGCCGACGCGCCATTGACCAATAGTGGTTTTGGAGATGGTCTCGGGCGAGACATCCACCACAAAGCTGTCACCTTCTTTTTCCACTACGGTCAGGCAGCAGCCATCACAAGCGATGGAAGCACCCAGCGCCATATCCTGCAGCAGCAAATCGGTTTTTATGCGCAGACGCCGCCCCGATTCTGTTTCGCTGACAGCCGTAACTTCACCTGTATCTCTGATGATGCCCGTAAACATGCTCAGACCTCTCCCCTTACGGATGCCGTCAGGCGGTCAACATCAACTCCCGTCGTCACTACTTTCACGAGGCGACCCGGCTCCTGCGGCCGGTCAAGACGCACGGGCGCAAAATGCTCGGTATGGCCCACATCGTCCTTCTCAACAATGACCTCTCTTTCCCTGCCCACATGCGCCTTCAGAAATGCCTGCAGCTGCGCCTCGCCCGCCTGACGCAGGCGCGCCGCGCGCGCCTTGCGTTCGGCCTTGGGCACCTGCGGCATTCGCGCCGCCGGAGTCCCCTCACGCGCCGAATAGGGGAACACGTGAAGGAAGGTCAGATCGCATTCCTCAACGATGTTCAGCGTATTGCAGAACATTTCTTCCGTCTCGGTTGGAAATCCGGCGATGATGTCAGCTCCGAAAGCGATATCGGGCCGCAGCGTGCGCGCCCGGCCGCACATGGCAATGACGTCGGCGCGCAGATGCCTGCGCTTCATGCGTTTGAGGATCATGTCATCCCCGGCCTGCAGACTCAGATGAAGATGCGGCATCAGGCGCGGCTCCTCCGCGATCAGGCGCCACAAATCCTCGTCAATCTCAACCGGATCGAGCGAGGACAGACGCAGACGCGGCAGCTCCGGCACCAGCGCCAGAACGCGCCGGATCATCTGACCCAGCGTCGGCTGTCCCGGAAGATCGGGCCCATAAGATGTGATATCTACGCCTGTAAAAACTATTTCTCTATAACCGCCCGCCACCAGCTTGCGTACCTGCTCCACCACGACGCCAACCGGCACGGATCGCGAAGGGCCGCGTCCGTACGGGATGATGCAGAAAGTACAGCGATGGTCGCAGCCGTTCTGGACCTGGACAAACGCCCGCGCGCGGCCTTCAACGCCTTCGATCAGATGTCCGGCCGTTTCCCGTACGGCCATGATATCGTTGACGAGAACGCGGGTACCGGAGCCGGTGGCATCCCGCCATGTTTCCGCTTTCAGTTTCAGATCGTTGCCCAGCACAAGATCAACTTCAGGCATGGCGGCAAAACCATCCGGGTCGATCTGAGCGGCACAGCCAGTCACAATGATCTTTTTGCCGGGATTATCACGCCTCATCTTGCGGATAGCCTGCCGGGCCTGGCGCTCGGCTTCCTTGGTGACAGAACAGGTGTTGAAAATTACAATGTTTTCAAGGCCCGCGCTGGCGGCATGGCTGCGCATCACCTCACTCTCGTACGTGTTGAGGCGGCAGCCAAAAGTAACGATTTGCGGTTCCTGGCGCTCTGGTGTCATCGGCCCCGATTTCTATAGTTTTTACAGCTATTAGTCAAAGAAACGGTGAGAACAGCCTCAGGGGATAATGTGCAAAATAATTTGACATAATTATATTAAATCTCTATGCTACCCCGATTGCCTGAATTCAAAGCAACGCGCAGCCATAAGGGCGGGAAATATGGTGGATATAGACGATACAACAAAAGACAGCCGTCTGCTGGTCCTGAAACCGTCCCTGCACATGCGCTTCAACCAGGCTTACTGGGGCGATAGCGCCGTCCAGTGCACCACCAATTGTTACGCCTATGCGATTAACTGCCCCGATGCGGGCATGGCCGCCCCCGGCCTTCTGCAAAGCATGGATCAAGATAGCGCCTATCCCGAAGCCTTCGTCACAACCGAAAACGTCCAGAGTTTTCTGGCGGACGGCGACGGACTTGAACCTATAACTGAGGAAGACGCCCTCTCGGGAAAATTTCATGCTGTGGCTTTAAAAATATGGCCGGGAAAAGATTATCATTTTTTCAGATACGATCAGGCGACCGGGCTCTGGTCGCACAAACTAAGCAACAGGCCGATCTCAAATCTCGACGATGCCGGACAAACAATAAAAAATCCCCGGCTGGCACGCAGCAACAACTATACAGAGTTCGGTGGCTATTTTAAAATTCCCGAACAAGGCATATTTTACGCGCCGGTTTACGGGTATATGGACATGGCTTCCAAGGGCCCCCTCTAAGGGCCTTCTCCGACAGCCTCTCTACTGCTCGATCAACACATGATAATAAGTGTACGTACCGTCATTGTTATCGACGCAGGCGTAATGCTGGCTTGAAATGTCTCCCACGCTGACAGCCGGCATAGGATTAGGACAGCAGGCCGGGGGCGCGTTCGTATAGGGATAAATATTGGGCGGGTCCCATATATTATTGGGATCGGATATCTGGCTGACTTCCACATCAGTATTGGAAGGACCCATGCTGGCTGACATGACGGGCATCGGACTGATCCCCAGCTGCTGGTTTATTTTTCTGCACATGCTTGCGCTGATACCCGGAAGAAACGCTGTCAATTCATTGTTTACCGATCCCACATACGGCACCGCCCAGTTCCTGTTGAAATACCATGTTCCTGGCGCCCCGTTGGCCATGACTTGTTTCGGTGCCTGACGCCAGGGCATGCCCCCGCCCCAGGGATGATAGACAGACTGCCTCACCGAGGCATTGGTTTTGGGGTCTGCACCGCTAATATCTCTGATCAGCTGCCCGCCGCTGCTTTCAAAATCGGAGGGCGGATTGAACAAAAGCTGGTCAGGCGTAATCGAATTGCTGACCGCCATGCGCACCAGGGTCCCCTGTATGCCTGTCATGTATTGCGTGAGCTCGGAGCTGCTGATCAGGTTCGCTTCAGAACTGGCGTTCCCGCCACCGGAACGGCTTGATTCCGTCACGGCATAGGTCAGGGCGGCAAAAAGACACACGGCGATCAGTATCAGGAAAAGAACATTTCCGCTCTCTCCTGTCCTGCACGCCTCCCTGAGCATGCTATGCCACTTCAGAAATGCTGCCTTCGAACACATAGGCCGCCGGCCCTGTCATAAGAATATGATCGTCATTTTGCCGCCACTCAAGAAAGAGAGAGCCGCCGTCCAGAACAATTTCTGCCTTACGCCCGGTCAGGCCACGACGCACCGCCGCAACGATAGTGGCGCAAGCACCGGAGCCGCAGGCCTCCGTCACGCCCGTGCCTCTTTCCCAGACACGGACGCGTATTTTATCCGGTGCCATGACTTGCGCGAACTCAACGTTCGTACGCTGGGGAAAAAGAACATTGTTCTCAACCTGCGGACCCAGCGTTTTGACATCCACCGTGCGTACATCATCGACAAAAAACACAGCATGCGGATTCCCCACATTCACTGCGACAGGATCGTTCAGCGGCCCGTTCATCAGGCCCACGCCCAGATGCAGTGTGTCACGCTCCTCCATCAGCGGAATGTCTTTCCAGCCCAGTCGGGGGGCGCCCATATCCACCTGCACCATATCCCTGTCCATCATCCGGCACTGAAGCAGCCCCGCCATGGTCTGGACTATGCAGCTCTTCTTCTTGTTGCGCGACATCCATAAATGCGCCACGCAACGCGTGCCGTTGCCGCAGGCCCCGGCTTCGGACGAGTCGGGATTATAGATGCGCATGAAAAGATCAGCCGACTTGTCCTTCGGCGGCTCCATGACGATCAGCTGATCGCAGCCCGCGCCATAGCGCCTGTCGGCGATCTGGCGCCTCTGGGTCTCGTTCAGGGACACAGGCCTTTCCGTGGCGTCGATAATGACGAAATCATTGCCGAGGCCATGCATTTTTATAAAACTGAGCTTCATGAAACCACAAGATAAGAGAAAAGCTGCGTACGGACCAGCCCCCTCGGGGCCCCGCACCGGCATAATACGTCAATCTTGACAATTCGCCCTCTTTCTCCTAGATTGCCCCCGAATTTCAACGGGATCGCTACTTGGTGTAGTGCCCACGGGTACACCGCCGTCGACGAATAGGATCGTCCACGGCGGCCAAGGTGTTTTTATGTTTGAGAGTTTGAGTGACAAATTAGGCAATGTTTTCAGCCGGCTGCGCGGCAAGGGCAGCCTGCGCGAAGACGACGTGGCCGAGGCGTTGCGCGAAATCCGCGTGGCGCTGCTCGAGGCCGACGTCGCGCTGCCCGTTGCCAAGGACTTCATAGAAAAAATCCGTGAAAAAGCCGTTGGCCAGAACGTCATCAAGGGCATCAACCCGGCACAGCAGGTCGTCAAAATCGTCCATGACGGACTGGTCGAGATGCTGGGCAGCGAGACGCAGGAGCTCAAATTCGTCACTCCGCCCTGCGCCTATCTGATGGTCGGCCTGCAGGGTTCAGGTAAAACCACCAGCACCGCCAAGATCGCCAGGTTCCTGACCGACAGGAGCCGCAAAAAAGTCCTGATGGCTTCGCTCGACATTCACCGCCCCGCCGCACAGGAACAGCTGCGCCAGCTGGGCGAGCAGACCAAAATCGCCACCCTGCCTGTCATTGCCGGGCAAAAGCCTGTTGATATCGCAAAACGCGCGATGGATACGGCCCGCAAGGAAGGTTTTGACATCGTCCTGCTCGATACCGCGGGCCGCCTGTCGATTGACGATGAGCTGATGGCAGAAGCCAAAGCCGTCAAGACGGCCACAAATCCTGTTGAAGTCCTTCTGGTCGCCGACGCCATGACCGGTCAGGACGCCGTCAACACGGCCAGAGCCTTCGATGAAAAAATTGGCATCACCGGCATCATGCTGACCCGTATTGACGGCGATGCGCGCGGCGGCGCCGCGCTTTCCATGCGCGCCGTCACCGGCAAGCCCGTCAAGCTGATCGGAGTCGGCGAGAAATGGGACGCGCTGGAAGCATTTCACCCCGACCGCATGGCCGGGCGCATCCTGGGCATGGGCGACGTCGTCAGCCTTGTGGAAAAGGCTGTCGAAACCGTCGACCGTGAACAGGCTGAAAAGCTGGCCAAAAAATTTCAGAAAGGCGATTTTGACTTCACCGACCTTCTCAGCCAGATGCAGCAAATCAAGAAGATGGGCGGCGCCGGCAGCATGATGAAAATGATTCCCGGCCTTGGCAAAATGGCTGCGCAGCTTGAAAACGCCGGAATGGACGACAGTGTCCTGAACCGGCAGGAAGCGATCATCCTGTCCATGACCACGCAGGAACGGCTGCAGCCGAAAATCCTGAACGCTTCGCGCCGCAAGCGGATCGCCGCCGGTTCCGGCACAACGGTGCAGGACGTCAACCGCGTGGTGAAACAGCAGGAGCAGATGCAGCTCGTCATGAAGCGCATGAAGAAAATGGGCATGGGCAAGATGATGGGCATGATGAAAGGGCTTGTCGGCGATCAGGACATGGCCCTGCTGGCCAAGAGCATGGATCCAGACGCGCTGGGCGCCGACATGGCGCAGATAAATTCCGGCGACCTTCTGGGCGTCAATCCGTTTTTAAAAGGCAAAAAATAACTGAAACCGAACTGAACTGAACTTAATTCAAATCAAACCAAGAAGGAGACTGAAAATGGCACTGGTACTGAGAATGGCAAGAGGTGGTCGGCGGAACCTTCCGTTCTACCGCATTGTTGTGGCTGACAAACGTTATCCGCGCGACGGCCGTTACATTGAGAGACTGGGCACATACGATCCGCGCCTGCCCTCGAACGATGAAAAGCGCATCGTCCTGAACAAGGAGCGCATCGAACACTGGCTGAAACAGGGCGCGAAACCTTCGGACCGCATCGCACGCTTCCTGGGTCAGGCCGGCATCGCGAAAATGCCGACATGGAACGAAAGCCCGAAGAAATCGGCACCAAAGCCCAAGACGGTCGAGCGCCTCAAGGAGAAGGAAGAAAAAGCCAAGGCCGCTGCTGAGGCCGCTGCTCAGGCTGCTGCCGCTCCTCCGGCCGAAGAGCCGGCTGCCGCAGAAGCACCCGCTCCGGAAGCCGCCGTTGAAGCCGCTCCTGCGGAAGCTGCTCCTGAGGCTCCGGCCGAAGAAGCCAAGAGCGAAGGCTAGCCAGAGTCCGCGTGGTACCCGAACCGACAAACCAGTCCCCACGCCGCCTGTGCCTTGGCAAGATCGCCACGGCGCACGGCATACGGGGGCTGGTCAAACTGATCTTGCACGCCGAAAACCCGCAGCTGCTTGAACTTGGACCCGTTCACACGGCTGCGGATAACGGCAAAAACCTGACCGTTAAACTAAAAAATCCTCTGGGAAAATTCTGGCTGGCTGAAATCGAGGGCGTCACGGATCGCAATGCCGCCGAATCCCTGCGCAACACGGAGCTTTGGATCGACCGTGACCGGCTGCCCGCCCTGCCGCAAAACGAGTACTATTATGCCGACCTGATCGGCCTTAAAGCGCAGGCGCAGGACGGGACGGACTCCGGCACCATTCTCAGCGTCCAGAATTTCGGCGCGGGCGACCTGCTGGAAATACAGCCCCACTCAGGCGGAAGTTTTTATCTGCCCTTCACGCATGATACGATCCGCGCCATCGACATCGCAAACGGCACGGTCATAATTGACCGCCCGGACGAGGTGTAGACATGGCAAACTGGCATGTAAACCTCCTGACCCTGTTTCCGGACATGTTCCCGGGGCCGCTGGGCCAGTCTCTTTCCGGCCGGGCGCTGGAAAGCGGCCTGTGGTCTTTCGAGGCCATCAATATCCGTGACTTCGCCGAAGACAAACACAAAACCGTGGACGACACGCCCTTCGGCGGCGGTGCTGGCATGGTCATGCGGCCGGATATCATTGAAAAAGCCCTGCTCTCGGTAAAAAATCCGGGACGAAAAATTTACCTAAGCCCCCGCGGCGTGCCACTGACGCAAAATCTTGTCAAAGACCTGTCTGCCGCGCCGCGCCTGACCATCCTGTGCGGGCGCTATGAGGGCGTGGACCAGCGCGTACTGGATGCAGGCGGCTTCGAGGAAATCAGCGTCGGAGACTACGTTCGTTCAGGCGGCGAGCCGGCGGCGCTGATCCTCATGGACGCCTGCATCCGCCTGCTGCCAGGTGTCATGGGCAATGAAGACACGCCGCAGGAGGAAAGCTTCAGCGCCGGACTGCTGGAATACCCGCACTATACCCGCCCCGCCGACTGGACCACCGCCGATGGCCGGACATTGTCTGTGCCGGAGATTTTACGCTCGGGCGATCACGGCAAGGTCAAAGCGTGGCGGCAGGAGCAGGCTGAAAAGATTACAGCAGACCGGCGACCCGATCTGCTGAATGAAAAGGGTTAGTGCCCCAAAAACCCATAAGTTTCATAGTGTCATCAAGAACAGGCACCGCAATAGCGCGGGCGCGCTCTGCCCCTTCGGCCAGCTGGCGGTCCAGTTCCGCCTTGTCGGACAGAAGCTCCCGCATCCGGGTGGCCACGGGGGTAAATTTTTCGGCTGTCAGTTCCGCCAGCGCCGGCTTGAAAACAGAGAAATTCCGCCCGGCGAATTGTTTGACCACGGCGTCGCGATCCATATCGGCCAGCGTGGCATAAATGGTGACGAGGTTGGCGGCCTCGGGCCGGTCTTTCAGCGCCTCAAAACTATCAGGCAGAGGATCGGAATCCGTTTTCGCCTTGCGGAACTTCAGCGCTATCGTATCTGCGTCGTCCATCAGATTGATGCGTGAATAATCGGACTCATCCGATTTGCTCATTTTCTTGGTGCCATCACGCAGGGACATGATCCTGGCGCCTTCCTTGCGGATGATCGGCTCCGGCAATGTGAAAAACTCCTGCCCGTAACGGCGGTTGAACGCGCCTGCGATATCGCGCGCCAGCTCGATATGCTGTTTCTGATCCTCGCCCACCGGCACGTGCGTCGCCTGATACAACAGGACATCGGCTGCCTGCAGAACCGGATAGGCATAAAGCCCCAGCACAGCGTTGTCGCGCTGCTTGCCCGCCTTTTCCTTGAACTGCGTCATGCGATTGAGCCAGCCCATCGGTGTCAATGACGTCAGCAGCCATTGCAGCATGGCATGCCCCGGCACCGCCGATTGCGGGAACAGGATCATTTTTCTGACATCAACCCCTGCGGCAATATAAGCAGCGGCGATCTCGCGCGTGTTGTCTTTCAGCGCCTTTTCGTCATAAGGCGTCGTGATGGCATGAAGATCGGCAATAAAAAAAAGAAAATCGGCGTCGCCGTGCTGCGTCGCCATTTCAGTCCAGTTTTTAATGGCACCGATATAGTTACCCAGATGCAGACCGCCCGTGGCCCTGACGCCCGAAACAATTCTTTTCTTCTTCATTCGTCCTTTACCTTATCTTCAACCAGATCCAGCGGCTGTCCGCCCGGTGATGGCACCTTTTTCGTCCGCCTCAGATATTTTTTTACATCCTGCAGCCTGAAGACGCCACATATATGTGCCATCATGAAATAAACCAGACTGCCGCCCGTCACAAGAATTGTCAGCGCCAGAATTCTATGAAACCCGGGGCCGTGAAACCAGCCCTGCAATGCCGCCGAAAGCATCAGCAACGCCCCGCCCATGCAGGCCGCGCACAGAAAAATCCGGGGAACGGCACGCCTGAGGCGTTCATCGAACGACGTCGCATCGCCATCCTTAAGGCCCCGCCACAGCAAAAAGCACTGCACCCATCCTGACAGCCCCGTCGCCAGCGAAATACCCGCCACGTCGATAAACCGGGTCATGATCAGGGCGACAACGATATTCATCACAGCCATGCTGGCGGAAATTTTGACCGGCGTGGCTGTGTTCTGCTGCGCCCAGTAGCCCGAGGAAAAAATCTTGATCGACACATAAGCCGGCAGGCCGAGCGACAGGCAGGCGAGTGCCGGAGATGTACGCGCTGTGTTTTCCGCCGTGAAGGCGCCATGCTCGAACAAAACGCTCACGATATCATGCGTGACAAGCATCAGGGCAGCCGCCGCCGGCACGGTCAGGAACAGGCAGTATTCCAGAGCGCGATTAAACAGATCACGCGCCTCAGTGGTTTTACCCGCCGCCAGCGCCTTGGTCAGAAGGGGCAGCAGCGCCGTTCCGACGGCGATACCCACCACGCCGAGCGGCAACTGGAACAGCCGGTCGGCATAATATAGTGACGAGATCGCACCTGTGCTGAGCAGTGAGGCGATCACAATATCCGCGAAAAGATTGACATGGATGATGCCCGCTCCCATTACGCCGGGTAGCATCAGGCGAAAAAGCTTTTTCACAGGCGCCGTTATATGCGGCACCAGCATAGGCAGCGCGATTCCATATTTTTTCAGATACCACCACAGGCGGCCCAGCTGAATCACGCCGGAGATCGTAACGCTCCAGGCCAGCGCATGCCCGGGCGAAACGCCCGTCCACGCCGTGGGAATAAGCATGGCGGCAATCTGGCAGAGATTGAAAAAAATCGAGGTGCTGGCAAAGGGGCCAAACTTTTCATGAGCGTTGAGCATGCCGCCCATAAGCGCGCAAAGAGATATAAGGAGAAGATACGCAAACGTGATCCGCGAGAAATCAATCGCCAGATCGTAACGCAGCGTCCCCTTATCAAAGCCCGGCGCGATCACATACATGACCCACGGCATGGCCACGATCATGACAATTGTAAAAAGACTCAAGATCCCCAGCATCACGGAAAAAGCCTGACCCGCAAACCTCCCGGCCTCCGCCTCCCCCTTTTTTTGCAGAGTCTCAGTATACAAAGGTACGAAGGAGACGCTGAAAGCGCCTTCAGCCGTGACGTTGCGGAAAAAATTGGGCAGCTTGAGAGCGACGAAAAAAGCATCCGCCACCGGCCCGGCCCCGAGAAAGGCCGCGGTGAGTATGTCCCTGATGAAACCGGCAATCCGGGAGACGCCTGTCAGGCCGCCAACCGTGGCCATGGCTTTAATCAAACTCATGTGCTATTTCTAACACCATTCAGAGGCGAGAACAGCATGCAAAATCCTGAAAAAGAATGGTTTGGGGAAAAACGCGTCAGCCCCGGCGAGAAAACCGCCCTGGTCAGGGGTGTTTTCGACTCCGTTGCCGACCGCTACGATCTGATGAACGATTTGATGTCAGGCGGACTGCACCGGCTCTGGAAAGACCGTTTCATCCGCCAGATCCGGCCCCAGCCAAACCTGTCCTATCTGGACGTGGCGGGCGGCACAGGTGATATCGCCTTCCGCCTGCGCAGAGCCGCCGGGACGAATGCTGCCGTTACCGTATGCGATCTCAACCCCGCCATGCTGGCCGTCGGCCGCAGCCGCGCCCTTGATCGGGGCTGGCTGAATGATTTTGAATGGGTGACTGGCAATGCCGAAGCCCTGCCTTTTCCGGACAACAGCTTCGATGTCTATACGATCGCCTTTGGCCTGAGGAATGTCACCCATATAGACACGGCGCTCAAAGAAGCCCACCGCGTCCTGAAACCCGGCGGGCGCTTTTTCTGCCTCGAATTCAGCCCCGTCGAAAAGCCCTTCATTGCAAAAATTTATGATCTTTACTCGTTTAAGGTCATCCCCCGGCTGGGCGAAGCCGTCGCCGGCGACCGCGATAGCTATCAATATCTGGTTGAAAGTATTCGTAAATTTCCCTCAGCCGCAGATCTGGCGGGCCGCCTGAAAGACGCCGGTTTCGCGAACAGCCGTTTTTCCAGCCTGAGCATGGGCGTAGTCGCCATCCATCAGGGCTGGAAAATATAATGAATGCGGGGTTATGCAAAAAAGCCTTGCCAACAAGGCCTGTTTACCTCTATATAACACCCGGACCCCGAAACGCGGGGGTGTTGTTAATAGTATGAGGAAAAATCTATGCAAATCAAAAACATCTTAAGAAACGTCGCCCCTGCGATCGCTGTCATGGTTGTCGGCGTTCTGGGCGCCTACCTGGTTTACAACAACTACTTCAGCGACAAGATCAGCGCCGTTGAAGCCGGCACGCTCGAGCCCGCCGCCGGTGACGAAGCTTCGGCCGCTGATGCCGCTGCTGCCACGACCGAAGCCACGACAGATGCAGCCGCTCCGGCTGCTGAAGCCGCAACCGACGCTGCCGCTGCCGTTGCTGAGTGCCTGAAAGATGCCGAAGGCAAAGACGTTCTCGACGCCGAAGGCAACTGCGTTAAGGCAACCCCGGCCGCCTCTGAAGACGGCGCTGCTGCCGCTTCCACGGATGCCTCCGAAGGCGAAGCTGCTGCTGATGGCGCTGCTTCCACGGAAGCGCCTGCCGCTGCCTCCGACGGCTCGGCTGAGTAGTATTTCCTGAAGGAATTCTATAAGATGGGCCCCGGATCAAACCGGGGCCTGTTTTTTTGCAGTGACGGTATTCATGAGCGCGCTTGAGAATAAAAATATTCTTCTGATCGTGTCGGGTGGCATCGCCGCCTACAAATCGCTCGACCTCGTACGCCTGATTCGTAAACAGGGAGGCGTCGTCCGCTGCATTCTGACATCGGGAGGCGCCCGCTTCATCACCCCTTTAAGCCTGTCCGCCCTCAGCGCCCAACCGGTGTATACCGATCTCTGGTCGCTCAAGGACGAAACCGAGATGGGACACATACGGCTCTCGCGCGAAGCCGACCTCGTCGTGATCGCCCCCGCCAGCGCCAGCCTGATGGCCAAGATGGCCTGCGGCCTGGCTGACGACCTGGCCTCGACCGCTCTTCTAGCCACGGACAAGCCGGTCATGTTTGCCCCCGCCATGAATCCAATGATGTGGGCCAATCCCGCCACACAGGACAATCTGCGCATTCTGCAAAAGCGTGGCCTGATCCAGATTGGCCCCGGCACAGGCGATATGGCCTGCGGCGAAACCGGCGAAGGGCGCATGGCCGAACCCGAAGATATATGCGATTCAATCATCAGATTCTTTGAAAACCGGGGCCGCCTTACCGGGCTGAAAGCCCTGGTCACCAGCGGCCCGACTTTCGAGCCGATCGACCCTGTGCGCTTTATCGGCAACCGCTCCTCTGGCAAACAAGGGCACGCCATCGCCGTCGCCCTGCGCGATTTTGGCGCCGCTGTCACGCTGGTCACCGGTCCTGTTGCCCTGCCCGATCCCGCAGGAATCAAAACCATCCATGTCGAAACAGCTGCCGCCATGATGGCGGCCTGCACATCCGCCATGCCCGCCGATATTGCTGTCTGCGCGGCCGCCGTGAGCGACTGGTCCGCGGCACATATCAGCCGCACAAAAATCAAAAAAAGCGCCGACAGAAAACCGCCTGTCCTCGCGTTGCAGGAAAATCCCGATGTCCTTGCCACCCTGTCAAAAAAAGGGAAAAATCGCCCGCTGCTTGTGATCGGCTTTGCCGCTGAAACCGGGAACCTTCTGGCCGCCGCCGCAGAAAAACGCGAGCGCAAGGGATGCAACTGGATCGTGGCAAACCATGTCGATGACGAACAAAAAGTCTTTGGCGCCGATCAGAATCATGTTTTTCTGATCACGGCGGAAGGCTCCGAAGAATGGCCTCCGGCCCCGAAAACAGAAATCGCACGGAAACTCGCCCAACATATCGCGGAGCATATGAGCCATGTCCAGAAACGCACACGCAACAACAACCGCCGCACCGCCGCCTGACGCCGCCCCGGATATGATCGGCATCGATATAGCCGTTCTTGCGCATGGACAGGGATTGCCGCTGCCTGCTTACGCCACGGCGCACGCCGCAGGTATGGATCTGTGCGCCGCTGTCGATACGCCCCTCTCTCTGGCTCCCGGCGCGCGTGAGCTTGTGCCCACAGGACTGTCCATCGCGCTGCCGTCCGGCTACGAGGCGCAGATCCGCCCGCGCTCAGGCCTAGCCGCCAAAAACGGCGTAACCGTTCTGAATACCCCGGGCACGATCGATGCCGACTATCGCGGCGAGATCAAGGTGATTCTGATCAACCACGGCAACGCGCCTTTCGTCATCGAGCGTGGCATGCGCATCGCCCAGATGGTGATCGCGCGTCATGCCGTTGCCACCCTCAATCCTGTTGCCGAACTCGGAACGACGGACCGGGGTCAGGGCGGCTTTGGCTCCACGGGCACGCGTTAACCATTCGTTAGCACCGTCTTTCTCAACAATCTTTAAGTCTTTGTTCTTCCTGTGAATCGTTTTGTGCGGCGCACATTGACCCTGCGCCTGCCGGGCACCGAAAATGGCGGGGACCGTTGGTTCTGCGGTAGAATACTCCTACGCGTCGTAAAAACTGAGCGGGGTTAGACTTGCCCGGACTGCGCATACTGCATATTCATCCGCGCCTGACAGGATCGCTTCGGACCTGGTCGGGTCTCGGCGAATCCGATGGTCGCTCGTGGCTGGCCGATCACGCCAAAGATATGGGCTTCAATGCCCTGTGGCTCAGCCCTTTCATGAAGACATCGAACCTGCCCGTCATCCGTGACCACAAAGAAGTTTCGGGCAGCCTGTATGCCATTACCGATCATTTCCACATGGATCCCGAACTCAGCGCCGCACCGGCGGACGCCCCTGACGATGTCCGCGCGCAGATGGATGACGCGAATCTGCGCTACTTCACAGCACGTGCAGCGCAGAACGGCATCAGGGTTATGGGCGACCTCGTATTCAACCATGTCGGCCGCGATCACGGCCTTGTCACGCAGGAAGATCAGGACATTGCCGCAATAAAAAAGGAAGCCCGCGCCATACGCCCCCTTTACGCACCGGAACCTCAGGGCGCGGGCACATTGATCGGCGTGTCTTATGATACGGACGCGGCGCCCGACCAAAAGTTTTTTTTCAAATTCCAGCGCGATGAAAAACTCGACCTTGTCGTTACAGGCGCCAAGCGGCAGGAGTGGGACGATTCAGCACAGGCAATGGTCGAACAATTTGAAAAATGGGACGATGTCGCAAAAATTAATTACGCCTCGCCCGAGGCGCAGGCGTTTTTCATCAAGGGCCAAAACGGACAGGACGGCTACTGGAAACAGGTGATCGACTGGCATCTCGACCGGGGTTTTTCCGGCTTCCGCTGCGATGCCGCCTATATGGTGTCAGCCGACATCTGGTCAGAACTGATCCAGCACGCCCATGACCGCTGTCCGGGCGCCGTGTTCATGGCGGAAACGCTGGGTGACAACGGCAAGGCCAGCGAACTGGGTGAGGCAAAAATCAGGGTTGGCGACGAGACGCGCAAGGCCTTCGATCTTTCAATGCTCCCGACTTACTGGTGGAATTTCAAAGACGACTGGATGGCCACGGAGATGACGCGCCTCAAGCAGGTTGCCTCGTTCGGCGGCGCCGCGTTCCCTGACAACCACGACACCAACGATACCATCGCGGGTTACGCCACCCGGCATTTCGCGCAGGCCGCAAACCAGAAACGCGAACGGGAAATCGTCGCCGACATCTGCGCGCGCAACTATGCCGTTGCCGCGCTGATCACAAATTCCGTTTACATGCAGCTGGGCTATGAATTTTGCCGCAAACAGATCAGCGTATTCCGTGATCCCGCCACCGGCACGTACTGGAACGATCTGGTCAATGAACGCGGAAGCGCCGATCACCCCCTTAATCTCTCCGACCGCATCCACGAGATCAACGACTTCAAGGAAAAGCTTGCGCAGGAACATGTCCTCGTGCAGATCAGCCGGATAACACCCGCACACTTCGACCCGCATCTTTTGAAAATCGACTGCGCCCTCACACATGCCGACACAGGTGAAGACAGGGGCCGCATGGTTCTGTTCGTGAATGAAAAGCCGGAAATCGGACCCATCATTCTGGACAATCACGACATATGGGAGGGCGAGGACCGCGAGGCGCTGGAGCGCTTAAGCCTCGAGGGCCGCGGCCTGCATCGGGATGACGTCGAAATCCGCGATTTCGCCGCGTTTTTCGTGCCGCCGGCACACCCCGGTCCGGCGGCCTATGCCGCATCGCACCCATGGTCGGCGCCGGACAATCCGGCATTTACCCCCAGACCCGCCCCTTAGGCCCTTTTTTGCCTTTTCTAAACCCCGGCCCTGCCGTAAAACAATATTATGACACCAAAAACGGCAGCTCAGCCCCTTTCCGGGGATGCGGATCATTTGATCGCTGCGGGGCACACCCCCATGATGGCGCAATACCTGTCGGTCAAAAAACAATACCCGGACTGTCTCCTTTTTTACCGGATGGGCGATTTCTATGAGCTGTTTTTTGACGATGCCCTGACCGCCGCCCGCATTCTTGATATCACCCTGACCAAGCGCGGCAAGACGCAAGGCGATGAAATTCCGATGGCCGGCGTACCCTTTCATTCGAGCGAGCCCTATATCGCGCGGCTGATCCGCGCCGGCCATAAAGTCGCCATCTGTGACCAGACCGAAACCCCGGAAGAAGCCAAAAAGCGCGGAGGGCACAAAGCACTGGTCACCCGTAATGTCACGCGTGTCATCACGCAGGGCACGCTGACCGAGGATACGCTGCTGGATTCGCGTGAAAATAATTACATCGCCGCTATCGCCGAGGCCGGCGGCCAGTACGGTGTTTCATGGCTGGAACTGTCCACGGGTGATTTTCTCGTCGAGCCCGTCAAAATCCAGACACTTGCCAACATGCTGGAGCGCATCAACCCCAGCGAAATTCTGGCGCCAACCAGCTTTATGGACAAGGATACCCTGCGTGCGCTGCTGGAGCCCTTCCGCACCCGCCTGAGCACACAGACCGCCAGCCTGTTCGACAGTCAGAACGCCGAGCGGCGTCTGTGCCATATGTTTGGGGTCGGCACGCTTGAATCCTTCGGTGGATTCAGCCGCGCGGAAATTGCTGCTGCCGGCGCCCTGATCGATTACGTGGAACGCACCCAGGTCGGAAAACTGCCGCGCCTTTCCCCGCCACGCCAGATACCCGCCGGCGCGGCAATGGAAATTGATGCCGCGACAAGGCGCAATCTTGAAATCATCCGCACGCTCGAGGGCGGACGGCGTGGATCGCTTTTATCCTGCATCGACCGCACCATTACAGGTCCGGGCGCCCGGATGCTGCAAAACCGCCTTGCCGCACCTTTGACCGACGGCGCCGCGATCAGCGCACGGCTGGACGAAATCGAAAGCCTGATCACCGCAGCGCCTTTGCGTGAATCCCTGCGTGAAAAGTTCAGGCAGACGCCCGATATGGAACGCGCCCTGTCACGTTTAAGCGTCGGCCGGGGCGGGCCGCGCGACATGGGTAACCTTCGCGACGGCCTTAGACAGGCGGAGGCAGTATGCAGCCTTTTGTTCCCGCCGCCAGAGGAGCTGAAACCCCTCGCGGCCGCCTTAAGCCCGAATCCGTCTGTGCAGACGCTGGCCGCCCTTCTCGGGCAGGCGCTCAATGACGATCTGCCCGTGCTCAGCCGCGAGGGCGGATTTATCCGCAAGGGCTACAGCCCGAAACTGGATGAACTCTGCGCCCTGCGCGACGACAGCCGCCGCCTGATCGCGGCTCTGCAGGAAAAATACCAGCAGCAGACCGGCATCGAATCCTTAAAAATAAGCTTCAATAATATCCTTGGCTATTTCATAGAAGTGCCGGCCAAACGCGCCGACCCGCTGATGGTCCGCAAAGGAGAAACCAACAGCACGGATAATCCTTTCATCCACCGCCAGACCATGGCGAACGCCGTACGCTTCACCACGCCCGAACTCTCGGAACTGGAGCGCGATATTTCCTCGGCCTCCGAAAAAGCGCTGGGGATCGAGCTGGAGCTGTTTCGCCAGATGACCGAAGAAATTATTCGCCTTGCCGACGATATCGGCGCGCGGGCGCGGGCGCTGGCCGCTCTGGATGTGGCGGCGGGGCTGGCCGCACTGGCGGTGGAAAAAGACTACGCACGCCCCGTTCTGACCGATGCGCTTGATTTCGACATCGCAGGCGGGCGCCACCCGGTGGTGGAAGAGGCTCTGCGCCAGGCGGGCGGCGGACAGGCTTTTGTACCCAATGACTGCGATCTCGGCGATACGCAGCGTCTGTGGCTTCTGACCGGCCCTAACATGGCGGGTAAATCGACATTTCTGCGTCAGAACGCGCTGATCGCCATTATGGCGCAGATGGGCAGCTTCGTCCCCGCGCGCGCCGCGCGCATCGGCATTATCGACCGCCTGTTCAGCCGGGTCGGCGCCGCCGACGATCTGGCGCGCGGGCGCTCCACTTTCATGGTGGAAATGGTCGAAACCGCCGCCATCCTGAACCAGGCCACCGGGCGCTCGCTCGTCATTCTCGATGAAATCGGACGCGGCACGGCAACCTTCGACGGGCTTTCAATCGCGTGGGCCTGTGTCGAACATCTGCACGACGCCAATAAATGCCGCGCCCTGTTCGCCACGCATTATCATGAGCTGACCGGCCTGCGCGAGCGGCTGTCCAACCTGTCGTGCCATTCCATGAAAGTCAGGGAGTGGCAGGGCGATATTGTTTTCCTGCACGAAGTCCAGCCGGGCAGCGCCGACCGCTCCTATGGCATTCATGTGGCGCAATTGGCCGGCCTGCCGCCGGCGGTTACGGACCGGGCCCGGCAGGTGCTTGAGATGCTTCAGACGGGGGAACAATCAGGGGCGCTGGCGCGCCTGACCGCCGACCTGCCGCTGTTTTCCGCAACGGCTCCGCAGGCTAAAACCGGGAATTTACCCCCCGGGACCGGCCCGGCCCAGGAAGCCCTTGAACGCCTTGAATCCGTAAGCCCCGACGCCTTAAGCCCCCGCGAGGCGCTGGAGCTTGTATATGAGCTCAAAGCACTTGTTGAAAAAGACGCCGCAAAGCGATAATTTGACCCCCACAACGGAGAGGTGGCGGAGCGGTTGAACGCGTCGGTCTCGAAAACCGAAATGGTCGCAAGGCCATCGGGGGTTCGAATCCCCCCCTCTCCGCCATTCTGTCAGGCATACGGGTAAGCGCCCTGATCAACAACCAGTTGACCACCATCCAGAAGACCCTGCGCAGTTACGCCCTGCAGATCGCCCTGTATAATGGCCAGCATTTGGAAGTCATGGCCAGCGCCATCGACATTAATTTTCATGTCGGTGCGACTCCCGTCGCGGTAAACCAGATTCACAAAATCTTCTATTGCGCTGGTTAGCGGATCATAGCCCTCCAGGGCCGCTGTAATATTGATTTTGTCATTGCTGTTGAAATCGCGGATCGTACTTGCGGCACCCCCCACATCTGTAAAGGCAAAGACATCCACGCCAGCCCCGCCTGTCATATAGGATTTTCCCAGCGGCGAAGAGAACAATACATCATTCCCGGCATCGCCATAAAGCCGGTCCTCGCCCGGGCCGGCGTAAAGCACATCTCCGCCATTATCGCCATGTATGACATCGTCACCTTCATCGCCGTGAAGGTGGTCGATTCCCGTTCCTCCACTCAGGTAATCGTTGCCCGCGCCGCCAAACAACAAATCTTCGTCGTTTCCTCCGAAAAGTGAATCGTTGCCTTCATTCGCGTAAAGTGAATCATTATCATCCTGTCCATACAGGACGTCGTCACCGCTTCCTCCATACAGTAACTCCGCACCTTCGCCGCCTTTTAAAATGTCATTACCTGCCTCGCCCTGCAATTCATCATCACCATCAAGACCCTCAAGCCTGTCATTGCCATTGCCGCCAAAAAGGTAATCATTCCCGCCATAGCCGCGCAGGTAATCATTTCCACCTTCGCCATACATAAAATCACCGCCGCCAAAGCCGTGCATCACGTCGTTCCCGGCCTTGCCATGCATCTCATCCGCTCCCGCCGTACCATTGAGCGTATCATTGCCATTTGTTCCATTAACAAGATGAACCCCAGATGCTGCTGATGAAACAAGCTGGCGATTTACGAAAGGCACATAGACAAATTCCTGATTCTCGACATCGGTTCTTTTCATCATCGGATTCTCCTGTCTGTGGTCACTCATGACCTTAATGGAGGATCAGGCGCATCGGTTCCTTGTCCTGTGGTGAATCTCCATATTCCTTTCTCCCTGTAACCAAGCTGTAGCAGAGGCAACATAGGCGTGTAATCCGCCACTGGCACAATTTTCTAATAGCGCAACGACTCGGCCTTTGAATTTTAAAGTCAAAAAGCGCCGTTACAAGAAAGGGAAGACAGGTAGAGCCATGCATTTTTTAAAAACCAGAAGCCCCGGAAGCGACAGCCCGGTCGCCTATCATATAGGCGCCTTCAGCAAAAATATCTATCAGGCCGCTCCCACTATTGTGGCAATTACTTCTGGTTTATCTGATCAAACACCCCTCCGTCATCGAAATGCGTCTGTTGTGCCTTTTTCCAGCCACCAAAGTCGTCAATCGTCATCATTTCAACTTTGGGGAACTGCGCTGCAAATTTTTCCGCTACGTCGGGATCGCGGGGACGATAGTAATGCTTGCCGATCAGCTCCTGCGCTTCCTTGCTGTAAAGATAATTGAGATATTCCCGCGCCGCCTCAAGATTTCCTTTCTTATCGGCAACCCTGTCAACAACCGCTACAGGCGGCTCGGCAAGAATACTGATCGAGGGCATAACAATCTCAAGCTTATCATTTCCGCTTTCCTGCAACGCCAGAAATGCCTCGTTCTCCCATGTCAGCAGTACATCGCCAATGCCGCGCTGGACAAACGTGACTGTCGATCCGCGAGCGCCCGCGTCAAACACAGGAACATTGGCGAAAAGCTGTTTCAGAAAATCCTTAACCCTGGATTCTTCCCCTTCAAATTTCTTGAGCGCAAAACCGTAAGCAGCCAGATAATTCCACCGCGCCCCGCCAGAAGTTTTGGGATTAGGCGTGATGACCTGCATGCCTTGTTTTGTAAGATCGTCCCAGTCGTGAATGTTTTTGGGATTTCCCTTGCGGACAAGGAAAACAATCGTCGATGTATAGGGAGCGCTGTTAAAAGGAAACCTGTCTTGCCACGTTGACGGGAGCTGCTTCCCCTTTTCAGCGATAGCGTCAATATCGTAGGCCAGCGCCAGCGTAACCACATCGGCTTTAAGACCGTCAATCACCGATCTTGCCTGCCTTCCAGACCCGCCGTGCGATTGATTAATGACGATATCTTCGCTCGTTTTTTCTTTCCAGTGGGCGGCAAAGAGCTTGTTGTAGTCCTCATACAATTCCCGCGTGGGATCGTATGAAACATTTAAAAGCTCCCTTGTCTCCGCTTTTGCCGCTCCAACGGACAAAAATAAAATCGCCAATGCGATAAAAAATCCTGGCAATATTTTGATATTCATTTTTACTCTCCTGATACGTCTTTACTAAAAGCGGAATTGTGCGCGGCTGAAAAGCGCTTCTTCATCTGGCCTGTCTTTGGCTGCCGCACCGCCGTCAAATCTCATTTTCTCTGTGCTGATGTCTTTTTTATCAGGCATTGATCGCTTTCTTTCGTTTTTTAGGTTCAAAATTAGCCAAATCGTGTATGGAGCGTTTGTCCAGAACCGACGAAAGTGCCGCCCGGACATCTTTCATGACATCATGAATGGAACAGTCATTTTCGCTCGGGCAATCATCGCAGGCCTGATACGCCGTCATACTGGCGCAACGAATCGGGGCCAGCGGCCCGTCCATCATCCTGATAATATCTCCCGCCATGATCTTCCGGCTATCCTGCGCGAGCGTGTACCCGCCCGTCGCACCACGGCGGCTGTTGACGATATTGCGGTTTTTAAGCTCAGCCAGAATCGCTTCAAGAAATTTGTAGGGCACGTTTGCTTCCGACGCTATGGCTTTCACCTGCATCTGCTTATTTCCGTTCTGCACCAGAACGACAAGCGCCTTGAGCGCGTATTTTGCTTTCATGGACAGCATTTTTATGACATTTCATAGTTAGTCTATAGGAATTAAATAATATATCAAGATCATAAATTTCTGAAAACCCCGCATGATCGGGAGACGACATCCAGAGATTCTTATTTATCAATTTTCTTGCTTTCCCGCACTTTGGCTTTCGGGCGCCCTCACCGCCCCCTTTTTTTATATTTTTATGGAACCCTAAATCTGCCCGCATTGTTAATTTACAAGCAGCGAAAGCGGGATAGCCGCCATGAAAAAACTGATCGTAACGACAGCCATAGTCCTGATTTTAATGGCAACGCATGCGGGCGCTACTATTACTGCGCCCAGCGGCAAATCAACACCCACTACATCCACCACACGCATGAAGAGCATAGTAAAAACGGCAGCGCCCTTAATAATGGACAATAATGAATTCAGCAACTTTACCGTCAGCCGGTGGGATACGGATGGCGACGGCCATATCAGTAATTTGGAATGGGACAGATCTGCTTCATCATGGTTCGGCGCGAACAACGAACAAAAGAAAACTTTTTCCATCTGGGACACAAATGCTGATGGCATGCTGGATGCCACCGAAATGAAAATGGTGGGGGTTTCCGGGCTGTTCAAGCGGTACGATACCAACGGCGATAGAAAAATCGACCGCAATGAGTCTGCGCGCATTCCACAATAATAGAGAAAAGTATTAGCCTCTATTGGCAGTCATGACATCCCCCCTGATGTTGATATTTCTTTACAACTGCATCCCTATTATGCATGTGTAAATTACAGGCAGCAGGAAATCGGCACCTCGTGGAAAATTATGACGTTGCGGTTATCGGGCTAGGAATTGTCGGGAGCTCAGTGCTGGCCCGGCTATCGGAAAAATACAGGTCCGTCGGCATTGACCAGTTCATCCCGCCCCACACAAAAGGCTCGTCTCACGGCGAGAACAGAATTATCCGCGCTGCGCCCAGCGAAGGGCTGATATATGCACAGCTCGCTGCAAGATCTTTCGCCCTCTTTGAGGAGATTGCCAAAAAATCGGGACGGACATTTGTATACAAAACAGGGGGCTTCGATTGCTCAACATCGCCTTCTCAATGGGCAGAAACGGCAAAGAAGACATGCGAACATTACCGTCTTCCGTACGAAGAGATGTCAGGAAAGGAGCTTAATCGCAGATACGGCAATTTTCAGCTCCCGGACGATGCGCAGGTTATACTCCAGCCCGAATACGGCCACGTAGACGCGGAGGGCAGCTGGCAGGGTTTTCTGGATATAGCAAGAAACAACCAGGCCGATCTTCTTCTCAATACGAAAATCGAGCACGTCGATCTTTTTGGAAAAACCCTGTCCCTCGGAAACGGTTCAAAAATACGGGCAGAAAAAATTATTGTCTGCGCGGGAAGTTGGCTCAAAAACCTGATCGACCTCCGCATGGACTTGCGCGTCCAGAGACGCGTCCTGGCATGGTACGAAATAGAAGATCCTCATGCGGACATCATTCCCTTCTGCTTCGCTGATGGAAAGAACGGCGGCGACTGGTATGGCATGCCCTCGCTCGACAGAAAGCGCCTCAAAATCGGCGAACACAACCACCTGTCGGAAAACATCCGGCCCGAGGAGGAAACAGCGCCGAATGAAAAAGATCGGAATCTTCTGAGCCATTTTGTGCGTGAATACACAAAGGGCATTAACCTGAATCCTGCTTCAATGGCTGTTTGCAGGTATACGCTGACATCTGACGAGCATTTCATCATGGACAGGCATCCCGCACACGATGGTGTCTATATATTTTCATGCTGCTCCGGCCACGGCTTTAAATATGCGCCGGTTTACGGCGAAATAGCCGAGTCTTTTGTCGACGGCAAAAAATGTGAATTTGATCTTGGCATATTTAAAATAGACAGGCATATCCGTCCAGCGCCACCTGTTGCAGGAGTTCGCCCGAAATAACCGATCATGTCATGCGTGGGCGTATTAAACGCCGGGCGCGGGCAAAGCCTGTTCTTTTTTCTCTCCGAGCGCGGAGCGGGTCTCGTAAATCACCTTGAGGCTGGAACCAGCGAACATCAGGTGTGCGGCTGAAAGCCCGTATTCTCCGTTAACAAAAGCAAGAAGGCCGTAGCCCAGCTTGGCAATAAATGCCATCCAGTTCATCGTACCGTCGTTGATCTCTTCATTGGTGATCCTGCCCTGGGCGGCCTGCCATGTTCTATAGCCGGCATAGACCAGACCGGCCCCCACCAGCGTAGCCGTTGTCGCACCCAGCGCGCCCTCATAACCTGCGAACATCGGAATATGATTTCCGGCCGCATCCTTGCGGTGCGTCAGCCCGGACAGCACGAAGCAGGTGCTGGTCAGTCCGTAAAAAATGGTCGGGTTCGACACAAGCGCATTAAATGTCCGGCGCAGTTTCGATTTTATCGCACCGCCCAGCTGCTCCGCGTCTTTTCTGAAATTGACGGAGTCGAGCCGCCGAAGAGCGTTGTCGCCCAGAAATCCCGTAACCCAGCCTGCCATAATGAGAAGATTGGCAGCGGCCATTTCAGGAGAGCCGCTCATATAATTCTGGGTTGCCGTGTAAAAATTATAGCCGGCGGCTCCCATGAAGGTGGCCGCCGTGATTGCGGGATGAGTCAGGACATTCAGCAGAGGATTTTTCCTGCCCGTTCCCTGCGTCAGCCCGTGATACTTGTTGTAAGTGCCGGCGGTCACGGCGCTGACATACATCGCCGTTCCTGCCGCCGAACCCACATCCGCCGACATCAGAGTTGCGCCCAGGCCATTGAAATTGGCTGTGCTGAAAATTGCTTTGAGGGCCGGCCGGTTTTCAAACATGCTCGAACCATAGGTAAAATAAAACCGGCCTGTCAATCATTACGTCAAAGAGAGCCCGCTCCGCCCTGATCGCGAAACAGCTCTGCAACAGACACCACGCTTTTCAGCCCGGAGGGAGCGAAGCAGCGAGGAGTTTTTGATGCAAAAACCCCTTGTAATGCAGCGCACACAAGTATTTTTTATTTTTCATAACATTATTATTTTGGTGTGAAATCGCGCGCTTTCCTGACTTATGTATATTTTTGCTTGCGCTTTTATGACGGATTACGTATAGGGTAGTTTATCAGCTCTATTGAACATAATGTAAATAAAAACGGAGGAACGAACCAATGACTACGCCCGCTGCCGCAACACAGACTGCCGCTGCCAGAGCTCAAAAACTTGACGCCGCCCTTCAGCAAGCGGCCAACCCGGCCAAAAAAGCAGCCGAGCAAACGCAGGCCGCCACACCGCAGGCGCAAAAGTTTGCCAAGATGGCGGAAAACCCCTTCTTCAAGATCATCAAGGATCCCGAACTGAAGCTGTCGGCGCAAAAGCGCGACGCCATGGTGAAACTTCTGTCCTATGACAAAACAAAGACCGAGGCCGAAAACGAAAAAATGGCCCAGCTCTACTCCGAGTTCCTTGAATTCGTCGAGGAGCAGCGCGTGCAAAACGCGAAAACCAACATCGCCGGCCAGAATACCAAAGTCATGGCCGAGCTGCAGAAAGTTATCAACGAATTTGCCAAGGGCCTGAATGCCTTCAAGGAGGAAATCGGTCCGTTTGCGGCACGCCTGCAGGCTATCTATAACATCCGCCTTTCCGGCAACGCCGCTGCGCTTCTGGAAGAGATCGTTCAGGATCGCAAGGCCGTGGAACAGGGCCGTGTTGTTCTGGAAGAGGAATCCGCAGCTCTCGACGCAATGACGGCAGAGATGTCGGGTCTTACAACCCAGATAAAGGGACTGGAAGATCAGATCATCGACCTCAGCGACGATTATCGCGGCGGCATGTCGCTCTTTGGAGTGAAAGGCAGCTCTAAAACCCAGATCAACCACAACGCCAAGGAAATCGAGCGGCTTAAAGAAAAGCAAACGGAACTGACCGGGAAGATCACAACCAAAAACGAAAGGATCGCGCAGCTCGAGACTTCCGTCGGCGGCGACCGCCCGACCCAGTTCGGCGAACTAGCCGCGGACAAGGCGGAACTGGTCAAGATGCTGGACATCAGCAGCGACGACCATGTTGCGGCACACGAGAAACTTAAGCAAACTTCGCTTGATTTTATCGGCACCTCTGAAACCCGGATCGACTCGGTTCTCGGAAACGTTGAATCCGTCAACGAGCTGACCGCCGAAACGGCCCGCAAAAACGGCAAACTGGTTCTGATGAGCGCGATCATGAACGAAGCTGTGAAAACCGCCTTGGCAAACAACCAGCAGACTCTGGCTGAATTCGCAGCCCCTGCGGACGCTGCCGCCGCTGCCGCGGAAGACGAAATCACCAAGGCTGAGCGGGAAGAAACTCACGGCGCCGTTCAACGCTTCATCAAGAGCGTATCTCTGGCTGATACGCATACGACAGAGGTGCGAAACGCTCTTACGCGTGAAAAAGACAGCCTGAACTCGATGCTGGAGTCCAACCAGGCCCGTATTCGTGGAACCAAGCATCTGCGCACATCGGGTATCGCCAACATGTCAACGGAAATGGCCATCACCATGACAGCCCTGGCCGATGCGGCGAACGCCGAATCCGTGCAAATGGCGCAGACGATGGTCGACGCCATGGGCCAGACCGCGCTGGACATCCGCAGCAAGGAAGTCCTGCGTCAGGTTTCCGACCTGGGCGTGCGCAACCAGCAGCTGGCGGCCGCCATTCTGGCCACACAGCAAACGGAGGCCACGGCAAGGGCCGGCGTCGAAGCGCAACACGACGCTCTGGTCGAAATGAATAAAAACCTGAGGGGCCTGACCGATGTTACGCTCGGCCTGCAAGAAACGCTGAAAGACGGCGAAGCCGTCTACGCCAAGGCCGCTGCCGACGCCGAAGCGGATCTGGCTCTGCAAGTCGCCCAGGCTGCTGACGCGGCTGCCGCACCGGCCGCAGACGTCGCGACAAACGACAACAAGGCTACTGCGGCTCAACCCGCGGCGGCGCCAGCACCTAGCCTGTTCTAACCGGACTATCGTCTTCCGGTGTCTGCGATACGTCCCGCAAGGGCGCCGCAGACAGCCGGGGGAACAAAAAACTGGTTACGTATTCGAGCGATTTACAGGTGGTAAAAGATGAGCGACCCTATCTACAATATCGATGAAATCCTGATGACGGGCACCAAGTACCTGGAAGCCCACCCCGACTTCAAATTCGTGGGACGTACGCAGGAGCGCCGCGGCCTTCAGGAAATTCTTCTGCAAAAAGATAATAATTGTATCGTCCTGACTGGCGCCAGCGGCGTCGGCATGACCAGCCTGGTCATGGGTCTTCAGGCCGGAAAAAGCGAAGCGACCACACCGCCCAAACTGCTCAACATGCCGTTTTTCTTCCTGGACGTTGACAAGCTTTTTGAATCCGGCGAATCGACACAGATAAACAAGATATTCCGCGATGTGCGCAGAAGATTGTCGGCCACGCCCGGAAGCACCCTGGTTGTCGAAAACATGGGGAACTTTGTGGACTCGTGCGGCAAAGCAGGCTGCTCGAACCTGATGAACGCCCTGCTGGGCGACATCAAGTCCGGAAAATACCAGGCAATCCTCGAAACGCCGTACGAAGATCTGGCAAAAGTCATTAAATACAACTCCGAGATGAAGGCGACCTATACGCTGTTCGACGTCAAGGAGCCCAAAGGCGAAGATCTCGACGCCATCGTCAGTGAATCCGTCGCCGGACTGGAAAAATTCCATGGAATCCGCATTTCAAAAGAGGCCGTCAAACTGGCGACGCAGCTGGCAAAAAAATACCGTACGGGCGCCCTTCAGGCATTGCCCACCGGCATTACCCAGCTTCTGGACCGCGCCCTTTCGTCTTATGCCCTCAAGGCGCACTCAGAGCCGATACAACTTGCCGCTCTTCAGAAGCGACTCGGCGATATCGACGCAGTCCTGACGACAGGCGCTGGCCCGGAAGACCTCCTTGCCATGAAAAAGGAGGAGCTTGAGGCTGCCAAAGCCGCGACTGAACACGACATCACGGAATTCAATGCCGCATGGGATGCGCGTCAGGCTGAACTGCTCAAAATTTACACCGGTAACCGCAAGATACAGGCAAAAATCACTGGATACGAAGAGCAGCTTGCCAGCATTGCCGTCCAGGATGCAAAGGATCAGAAGCCGGGAGATACCCCGATCATCGGCGATTCACCCGAAGCTCAGCAGCTACACGAAAATATAGCCGAATGGAACGGCAAATTGCAGGCTGGAACAGCCAAATTCGCCGAGATAACGGCAGGCGTCAACAAGGACCTTGTCCTGGGCGAAGCGCAGGTTCTCGACAAGTTCAGCGAAATTACGGGAATCCCCGTCAAGAAACTGACCCAGAGCGACCGTGAAAAAATTATTGGTCTGGAAAAACTGCTGAACGAGGGCGTGTTCGATCAGGAGCACGCAACGAAGAAAGTTTTTAATGCCGTCAAGAACAATGCTGCCGGCCTTGCCGACGAAGGCAAGCCCAAAGGCTGCTTCCTGTTCCTTGGCCCCTCCGGTGTCGGAAAAACGGAGCTGGTGAAAGTTTTGAACCAGATTATGTTCGACGATCCGAACGCCATTTTCCGCCTCGATATGTCCGAATACATGGACAAGAACGCGACCAGCAAGCTGATCGGCCCTCCGCCCGGCCTGGTTGGTTTCGAGGCTGGCGGAGCGCTGACCGAAGCCATGAAAACCAAGCCTATTCGTATCGTTCTGGTAGATGAAATCGAAAAGGCGCACCCGGATGTCCTGAACCTGTTCCTGCAGGTTCTCGATGACGGCCGTCTTACGGACAGCCAGGGCGTCACGGTAAGCTTTGAAGACACCTATGTCATCTTCACGTCGAACATAGGCCAAAACAACTTCCCCGATCGTAACGTCAATTATGAGGACGCCATCGCCAAATCGATTGAAGAGCTTAAAGAGGCCGGGGTCCGCAACGAACTTCTGAACCGGTTCGGCGGCAAGCGCAACATCATCGGATTTTATCCACTTGAGGCGCCGACGATGTGCAAAATCGTCAGACGCGAACTTAACAAGGTCAATAAAAAGCTGGAAGAAAAAGGCCTGAAGATCGACTTGTCCGACGCAGAAATCGACCACATTGGCAAGGATCTATATAGCCCGTCGAACGGCGCGCGTGCCGTACCCGGCTTCTTCGCCGATGAAGTAAAACCCAAGGCATCGGACATCATTCTTGAAACGCCTGGGGCAAGAGGCGTTCTTGAAATGTGTTACGATCCTGCTCATAAGTCGGTGACGCTTGTCGAGTTCAAACAGGATACGTTGGCAGCCGATGCAGACCTTGCCGCTGCACGCGTGCCTGCGAACGATAGTAGCGGCCTTGCAGCAAAGCTAAGACAGGCGGCGACAGCGGCGCCGGGTTAAGGGAAAGGGAGAAGGATAGATATATGTCGTCAACAACGGACAATACCGGGTCCCCCTCAAAAGCACGCGAAGCCCGGGCGCGCGCTGAAGAAGCCCTGCGCCAGGCCGGACAAGTCGGTGACGTTGATAAAATTAAAAAAGACCTGCGCAGCAAGGAGCTGGGCACCATCGAAGGCCAGATCGGCCAGGCTATTGAGTCGGTCGGCATCGTCGCCCGGGTCATCGCAAACGTCGTAGGCACGGCCAGGTGGATCAAATCCGATTTTATTGATCCGATCATGGAAGTCCCGTATATCGGCAAGGCCTTCAAAACCGTCGACCACCTCTTCCGTGAAGGACTCCACAGGTTTACTCACCCCTACAAAGGCGAGAGCTTTAAACAGGCGGTTAAAAACAGCCTGACCTATCCTTATCGCCGGAGCCGGCATGAGCTGGAAAATCTTTTCAAGAAGGACAAGAAACCTTTTGAGCCCGTTCCGCGCGAACGCGAGGAGTTTTTCTCAAGGCCGCGGGCCGGTGTCGTCAGCCTGATGGCCGCCTGGGCCCTGACGGCTGTTGCCGGCGTTCCCATTGTCGGCGATACATTCAACTATGTTGTGACGGAGCCACTGGTGGATATACCGCGCATGACATGGACGGCCGCTTTCAACGGAGTCACAGGCCATGGATTCGGCCTGACTCATGACACCCTGTATTTTAGCGCCCCCATAGCAAATGGCGTCCACGAATTTCATATCCCGGCCAGTGATGAGAAGAACTCAAATGAAAACAACAGCTATTCTTTCGTCGTACGCGACAGGCTGGCTCACGAGCTATGGAGCTGGGCACATGGCCACGGTCCCTTCCAGCCCAAACTTGTTGTTGCCCCTATCCGCGCTGATAGCAACAAATGCGAAACTATTTCCTACGGATCACGATTCAAACTTTTCAGATGGGCCTCGTTCGAGCCAGATATTCTGACTATTTCCTGCGGCTCGTCAGCACCCGACGCACCGCCACCGCCCTCAACCTCGGCTCACACTCATCACGCGACACCGGCACCAGGCGGGCCGTAAAGAAAGATCTTCTTCTCTGTAATTACGCTGCGACGCTATAAGCCTCGGTGCCTTTGAGCATTTCACGAACCCGTGATGCCTGCGTCGAGTCCGTGGCCTGTACTGCCAGAAGAATATGACCGGCACGCAACTTGCCTTCATAAAGCTTGGCTTCATGTTCGGGAATGCCCATCCCGATCAGGCCGCCGACCAGACTGCCTGCCGCCGCACCGACGGCCGCGCCAGCCAGACCGGCCACGATCGGTCCCGCAACCATAAGATTAAGTCCGGGCATGGAAATCACGCCCGCCCCGGCCACAGCCGAGAGAATGCCGCCGACAATCCCGCCAAACGTCGCACCGGCCGTGAAGCCTTCGCTGGATTTATCGTGACTTTCAATTGCGAACGCCTTGCCGTGAGTCTGATCGTTCATCACCACGCCGATCTGATCCTCCCGTATACCCAGATCATCCAGCTTGTGCAAAGCGTCTTCCAATACAATGCGGTTTTCATAGAGCGCCGTTACTGTCTTTGTCATGGGAATACTCCTTCTCTTACAGGCCAACAAAACAAACAGGGATTTGTTCCCGGAAAACCCTTTCGGCAAATAGCTGTAAAAAAACCTTTTTAAAAAGCTCTTTTGAGCACAAAGTGGAAAACTGTGAAAATCTGCTGTATTTCCCTGCCATAACAGTGAATAGTTTCAATGGTTCAACAGGGGTTATCCATGCCACTTGAGAAGCTGATCAAAGGTTTCCGGAAGTTCAGGTCGTTTTATTTTGAGAAAAACGACCATTACGATGATCTTGTCCGCAACGGCCAGTCGCCGGAAACGCTTGTAATCGCCTGTTCGGATTCACGCAACGATCCGGCCCTGCTGACACAGAGCGAGCCCGGCGATATCTTTGTCGTGCGCAACGTGGCCGCCATCGTTCCTCCCTATCAGCCGGACGATAATTATCACGGCACCAGCGCCGCCATCGAATTCGCGATCAAAGGTCTGAAGATCAAGGACATCGTCGTTCTTGGCCACTCCCTGTGCAGCGGCGTCCAGGCTCTGTCGGATCAGGCTGATAAAACCGCGCCGGATTTTGAATTTTTGTCGCAATGGATTCGTATCGGCACCCCCGCCTGCGAAACCGTCCGGCGCCTTCTGCCGGACGCGCCACCCGGCGTAAAAATAAAAGCCATGGAACAAGCCGTTATCCTTACCTCCCTGAACAATCTGATGACTTTTCCGTGGATCAGGAAGGGCGTCGAGTCCGGCCAGATCGGCCTGCACGGATGGTATTTTGACATGGTGAATGGCGAGCTTCTGGATTACAACTTCACCACCGGACAATTCACAAAAATCCAGAACAAGCCTCACGGCTTTTCAAAATGCGCGCATCAAGACGGCAAGTGCAGCGCCACCTGGCCCCTGGAAAAACTCATCGCCAACCACTCGTAACCCTGATTTTTTCAGGTTTTTCACAAAATATACGTGATATACATGGAAAAACATCCGATGCCAGCAGTCAGCGGCAGAGCACCGCATTTTCAGGCGGCAGCCTGTCTCTTTAACGGCGGCGTGGTGCGGGCGGCTCCGGAATAGGCGGACAGCCGATCTTTTTAACCACAGTGCCGCTTTCGCTCGTACTCTCGAGAAAGACAGGATGCTGCCATAAATAATTGACATGCTTGAGCACCTTCTCGGCATCGTTGAGATCGACCGGGCGTCTTTCTCTTATGATGTGACGCAGCGTCAGGCTCCGGTCTCCGCGGTAATCATATTTAACCGCTTCAACCATCGGCCTCATGTCACTGAGCCTGTATTGAGCGTTCAGAACCCTTCTCAGATCCTTGTATCCTTCGTCATCATGAATGGCTGTAACCGTATATTCTTTTTCCCGGTCATCATCGAAAATGGCAAAAAGCCTGAAATCGCGCATAACCTTGGGCGACAGATACTGAAGGAAAAAATTCTCGTCTTTGTAATTTTCACACGCATCCTTGATGACGGACAGCCAGTCCGGATTACCCGCTATATTCGGAAACCACTCACGATCCTCGTCCGTAGGCTCCAGGCACATGCGTTTAAGATCAAACAAAACGGCAGCACCAATGGCATAGGGGTTCAAAGCCGCGCCGTCTCTCTGCCAGAGAACACTTGTATGATCCTTGGCAAACTCCATCCTCATGCCGTCATCAATCAGGTCCAGATCATAGAGATCATCCATGATTGTATAGTGCCAGAAGCTGGCCCATCCTTCGTTCATGACCTTGGTCTGGATCTGCGGATAGAAATATTGCTGTGTGTCGCTGATCATGCGGATAATATTTCTTTCCCAGTCCTTAAGATGGGGCGCATAAGTCGCGATGAAGCGCATGATATTTTCTTCGGGCTCCGCCGGTATCGTATCCTCCTGCTCGGCCGCCGAACTCTGAAAGTCGGTTTTGGCGCTATCTCTTTTCGTGCGGTCCAGCACCACATTGACGCTTCTGATGCGATCTTCCGCAAGCCTGTTACGTAACGCCTCTTCTTCCTTTTCCGTACGCCGCGGCGGACGCGTATAGCGATTGACGCCATAACCCTCGAGGGCATGGCAGGCATCCAGAAGCTTTTCGACCTTTTCCTGACCGTATCTCGACTCGCACTCCAGAACGTATTCCTTCAGACGGATCAAATCACCAATGATATGATTGGCGTCCGTGTGCTGCTTAAAAAGATAGTTTGTCTTAAAAAAGGAATTGTGGCCGTAGCAGGCATGCGCAATGACAAGAAGCTGCATAGTCTTTGTATTTTCGCCCATGCAATAGGCAATCGACGGATTAGAATTGATAATCATTTCATAGGCAAGCCCCATGCGCCCGGATTCATATTGCTCATCCAGTTCTTCGCGCCTCTTGCCAAACGACCAATGATCATAGCTGACAGGCATTCCGCTATGAACGTAGGCCTCTCTCATTTCTTCCGAGCCCACAATTTCAATCGCATTATCGTAGGTATCAAGGCCGTATTTGTCATGCGCGATAATGGCAATGACAGCATCCGCCAGTTCAAGCCATGTCTGCGGCAGGCGCGCGTTCTCGGCACCAGGCAACATGCGCACCGGATAATCCCAATCATGGGCTTTCTTGAAAATATCCTGCCCATCAACATAGTTGCTGAGGAGCTCGTCAATCTTCTGCTTGTAATCCTTTTTTTCTTCTGTCATGACGCTCTATATCCGTAGCTATTGTTAAGGCGCTGGCGCTGCTGTCACCGGCACCGGATTCAGCTCAGGCTCGCTTAAGGATGATAATGCCGCCGCCATTCTTCCTCCCCGCGCCTTGGCCTCAAGACCGCCTTTACTCTTGAAAAACTCCTTGAACATCGGCCAGATATCATCCCGCCGCTTGATCACCCCGGTCCAGAGCCTGTCCTTGAACACTTCCTGCGCCTTTTTAAACAGATTGATACTGCTCTGTTCATAGTAAACCGACCCCGTCGGCTTAATCTCCGTGTAGAAATAACCCTGCACCAGAGGCAAAACCTCGTTCAGAGCCACTAAAGTGGGGGCGTTATCCGAATCAAAATTGTCACCATCGGAGGCCTGCGCGCCATATATATTCCACTGATCCGAAGGATATCGTTCCTCAATGATTTCCAGCATTTTCCTGATGCCAGACGAAAGAAAGGTCCCTCCGCTCTCCCCCTTTTCAAAGAAATCCTGCTGGTTGACCTCGTCCGCTTCCGTCGAGTGGGAAATAAACACAACATCGATTTTGTCGTACTGACGCTGCAGAAAACGGTACAGCAGCATATAGAATATTTTGGCGTATTCTTTTTTTGTATTGTCCATCGACCCTGACGTATCCATGACACAGAACATGACCGCCTTTGATTTAGGTATCGGCTTCGGCTCGTGGAAATGAAAACGCAGATCCGTCGTTTCGCTCCATTTGGAAAGCCTCCTGATTTTCTCGCGGAGCGTGCTGGCATTGCTGTCAAGCGCCTGAATCCGGGCAGTATCGCCCGGCGAAGCCTTGTCATTGAACAGGGCCTTCAGGCCTAAAACCTCTTTCTCAAGATTCTTCAGGCGGCGTGAGCGGGATACTTCCCGCAAAAATGCAACTTTGGCGCTGGCCTTCTCAGCGGGTGGGGCATAGCATTCCAATATGCCCCGCTCCTCCTCCAGAACCCCAAGAAGCTCATCGACATGGGGTTTTGTGATTGCGGAAACGCGCTTCATTTTCTGCTTTTTCGAGCGCGTCAGGTCGAGTTTGCTGGAGGGTCCCTGAGACACAATGCCAGCATGAACATACGCCTCGTTGTTCATTACAGATTCTGTGCGCTTGGTCAGATTAGGAAGCTCGAGTCCGTCGAAAAGATAGTCAAAAAACTCCTTTTCGCTGATACGGAATTTGGATTTTGTATTTTCGCCCTTCCGGTCTCCGGCCTTGTCACCCTTGCCATCTCCCTGGCCGCCGCCGGGTGGCTTCGGAATTTTGTCACCAACGCTGTATTCCCTGTTCCCGGGAACGGCGTGCCTGTATATGCCGCCTTTGCCGTGGTGAATCGTCGGCTCCGCCATATCCTCTTCGGGAACGGTGACGTCAATGCCGCCCGTTCCTATGTCCTTAATATCACCGTTGACAATGCTGTCGGTAATCGCTTTGCGGATATGCTTCGCGGCGCGTTCGTGCAAACGCTTGCGGCTGGGCAGATCGCCCTTGGATTGCTGACGGCGGTCTATGACCGTAGTCATGGAAGGCCTCCCCTTCGTTTTTTTGTGCCGTTTGCCGGCATCATAGATTTTTCTTAAGATATTGCCTTCAAGTCGCGTTCAGGCCGGGTTTTCCGGAGCCGCGCCCTCCACGTACCAACACGTGGACAGACCAGCTCCGGAGACCGGTTTAATTTATCAGGGATGCGCGTGCTTTCTCATATAATACTCGGTCACCAGCTTCACATCCGATTCGGTGTAGTTGCGTGCTTTCATGCGCTCGACATAACCATCGTGTTTACGGCTTTCCTCGGCCGTACGATGTCCACCATAAGAAATGACCGGGAGAATCTCCTCCATGCTTGAGAACATTTTCTTCTCGATAACTTCCTTAAGAGGCTCATAAGAGGTCCAGCTCGGGTTGTGCCCGGTCTTCGCCTGTGCTCTCAAGACAAACTTCACGACATCGCTGCGGAAATCCTTGCCGTTGGTAATACCTGCCGGCCGCTCGATTTTCTCAAGCCATTCACCAAGAGCCGCCTTGTCGAGCAGAACATGGGTCTCAGGATCCTTGTAAGGTGTATCCTCTCCCCACTGCTCAGCATAGGTGACATACTTGTCGAACAGATTCTGGCCGTAATCAGAGTAGCTTTCAACATAAGCGGTCTTGATCTCACGATCCAGGAACTTGAGATATTCGGGTTCCAGGTCCGCCCGGATAAACTGCTTGTACTGGTCCGCCACCTTATCAGGGAGCTGCATCGCAGTGATTTCCGTTTCGAGAACATGCATGAGGTTGATCGGGTTTGCCGACAAAGCGCCGGAGCTCATATTGAAGGTCTCGGTGAGCACTTTGAACGCGAAGCGTGTCGACGAACCGTTCATACCTTCCATGATTCCGGCATTGGCGCGGTACTCACCGATAGGCAGGACCTTGACATCCTTGTCCTTCAGGTTTTCACCGTTATAAACCCTCATCTTGGTTGCCATGGTGGTCTTCGGATCCGGCGCCAGACGCGTCAGGACCGACCATTTGGCCAGCATCTTGAGCGTGTCCGGTGCACAGGGCGCGGTTGCCAGATCGCTTTGCCCCAGAACTTTCTGATAGATCTTCATTTCCTCGTCTACGCGCAGGCAGTAAGGTACACGGATCAGGCTGACCCGGTCGAGGAACGCCTCATTTTTCTTGTTGTTGCGGAACGATTCCCATTCGCTTTCGTTAGAGTGCGCTATAACGATACCTTCGAAGGGCAATGCGCCGATGGGTTTGGTGCCCTGGTAGCGGCCTTCCTGAGGCGCCATCAGAAGCGGGTTCAGCAGCTTGATGTCAGCCTTGAACATTTCCGGAAATTCCATGATACCCCGGTTGCCCGTGCAGAGGCCGCCCGAGTATGAGTATGAATCAGGATCATTCTCGGAAAGTTCATCCACTTTACTGATATCTACGCCGCCGGTGATAACCGTTGCGTCTTGTGTATTCGGATCGCTCGGCTCTACCCGGGAGATCGCCGTCTGCCCCGTGATGGACGGCCAGACTTTGACGACCGAGAAATCAGCCAGATTGCCACCGCTTTCCTTCAGACGCTTGGCCGCCCAGCCAGACATAACTGTCGGTACGTAGCGGTCAGCAATGCCGTAGAAGTCTTTCAGCTTCTGCTTTTGCCGGCTGGCGCAGAAAAGACCCAGGGGGTTTTCATTGATCGGTGAAACCTCACCCGTCGGATTGTATTTCAGGGCATAGAACGGCTCTTTTTCCATCAGCTTGGCAAGACGCGTGGCCAGCGATGACTTACCACCGCCCACAGGGCCAAGCAGGTAAAGCACCTGACGGCTTTCCTCGCCGCCCTGCGCGGCCTTTTTCAGAAAGCCGACGATTTTCATGATCGTTTCTTCAGCGCCGAAGAAATCGTTAAATGCGGGATAGCACTGAATTTTCCGGTTTTCAAAAATCCGGGACAGGCGCGGATCAGCATGAATGCCTGTTTCGATCGTTTCCGGCTCACCGATAGCTTTCAGCAAGCGTTCTGCCGGAGAGGCATAAGCCGAACGGTCCTCTTTGCAAAGCTTAAGATAATCCACCAGACTCATCTCTACGGCCTGGGTGGAGTCATAATCCTGCTTGTATGAGTCAAAGATGTCAGCGTTCGCTGCTGTGGACATAACGATCTCTCCCTGTTACTTTTTTTGTTCAGTCAGAAATTCTTTTTATAAAATTCACGTAATGAGATTATTGATCTCCTGTCAATAAAAAATTTTTTCTTCTTCAAAACTTTTCTTCAAAAACTCTGTGAGTCTGTTTCTTTGCAGGCGTTTAAAATTTTTTCATAATAAAAATTGTTTTGAAAGCGCTTCGGCAACTCTGTATGCAATTCTCTCAATTTCCGCGCTTGTCCTGCATCTATGTCGAATCAATCGTTTGCGCGGAGGTCTTCATGCGCGCCCTTTTTGCGTCTGTGGCGCCTGCGCGGCCGAGCCTGCGTTTGACGTTTACAAACTCACCAGAACGCTCTAAAAAACGGCAACAAAAACAGCTGAAAACACAGTCCAAAGCAGGTAAAAAGCCATGATGTATGACGTCATAATTGTTGGTGCCGGACCCGTCGGGCTTTGTCTGGCCAGCTCCCTAGCGCCTGCCGGACTGAAAATTGCTCTCATCGAAAAACAGCCGGAATCCGTTCTGGCGAATCCCTCTTATGACGGACGCGAAATCGCCCTGACACACCACTCTCATAAAATCATGCAGGACATAGGCCTGTGGGACCTTATACCGCGCGAGTCAATTTCCCTCATCCGCGATGCGCGCGTCCTGAATGGCGAATCTTCCTACGCGTTGTGCTTCGATCACGAAGATGCCGGCCGCGAAAATCTCGGGTTCATGATTTCCAATCATCTCATACGCAAAGCCGCCTATGACTCGCTGCGTGGAAAGTCCGGCATTGAGCTTATGACAGAGACCGAGGTGACCGGCGCCGGCACCGATGATGAAAAGGGCTGGGTTGAGCTTGCGGATGGCCGGACGCTCAAAGCCCGCCTGATTGTCGCTGCGGACAGCCGCTTTTCACCCGTCCGTAAAATGATGGGCGTTGAAACGGCGCAGCTCGATTTTCAGAGGACCTGTATTGTCTGCCGCATGTCCCATGACAAATCGCATGACTATATTGCCTATGAATGCTTTCATTACGATCGCACGCTTGCTGCCCTTCCGCTGAATAACAATCATTGTTCGCTTGTCATCACGCTGCCGACAGATCAAAGCGCGGCCGTTTTGGATATGAACCCTGAAGATTTTTCAAAGGATATCGCGCAACGTCTCGATAATCGCCTGGGCGATATGAAGCTTACGAGTAAACTTTACCCCTATCCTCTTGTCGCCACCTATGCTGATAAATTTTACGGCCCCCGATTTGCACTTGTTGGCGACGCTGCCGTCGGCATGCACCCCGTAACGGCGCACGGATTCAATTTCGGTTTGCGTGGTCAGCATACATTGGCCGGAAAAATTCTGTCGGCGCGTGAATCCGGAATGGATATCGGCGCCGCCAGCCACCTGCGCCGCTACAGCCAGCAGCACCGGCGCGCCACGCGTGCCCTTTATCTGGCTACCAATTCATTGGTCAGTCTTTACACGCGCGATTCCCTGCCTGCCCGCATGGCACGTCATGCCCTTCTGGTCCTGGGCAACAAAATCGGGCCGGCCAAGCGCCTGATCATGAACCAACTTACCGAGAACGAAGCCGCCTGATTTCCTCTAACCATCTGATATTAATATACTTTATATTTCTTTTGGTTTTTTCCAGGGCCCCCAGCTACCAACATAGCGGTTGCCGTCAAAGTGACGAAGAAATATGGTGAGAGCCTATGGCTAACATAAAAAATAAAACGCAGGCGGTTAAATCCGCGCCTGAATTGGCAAGGACAGACAGCAGGGCGGATGCGTCACTGCTCAGCCGCCTCAGCGATCCCGCGATCATCCGGACATTTACGGATGAACAGCTGCGCGTCCTTGCCGACGAGGTGCGCGCCAATACCATTGCCGCCGTTTCGCGCACCGGCGGTCATCTGGGCGCAGGGCTGGGCGTTGTCGAGCTGACCGTCGCCCTCCACGCTGTATTTTCCACGCCCGAAGACCGGCTTATATGGGATGTCGGCCATCAATGCTATCCGCACAAAATTCTCACCGGGCGACGTGACCGCATCCATACGCTGCGGCAGGGCGGCGGTCTTTCCGGTTTTACAAAGCGTTCGGAATCTGAATACGATCCCTTCGGCGCCGCCCACAGCAGCACATCCATCTCCGCCGGACTGGGCATGGCCGTCGCGCGCGATCTTGAAGGCGGCGGCCGCAACGTCATATGCGTGATCGGCGACGGCGCTATGAGCGCGGGCATGGCCTATGAAGCCATGAACAATGCCGGCAGCCTCAAAAGCCGCCTGATCGTTATCCTCAATGACAACGACATGTCGATCGACCGCCCTGTCGGCGCAATGAGCAAATACCTGACGCGGCTTGTCTCTTCCCGCACCTATATCGGCGCGCGCGAAGCAGGAAAGAAAGTTGTCGACATGTTTCCGTTACCATTGCGCCACGCCGTGAAGCGTGTAGAGGAAACAGCGCGCATGGCATTGGGCACCGGAACATGGTTCGAGGAGATGGGTTTTTACTATATTGGACCCCTTGACGGCCACAACCTCGATCACCTTCTGCCCGTCCTGCGCAATCTGCGCGACAGCCCCTATCCCGGCCCGGTTCTGATTCATGCCATCACGAAAAAGGGCAAGGGTTATGCGCCCGCGGAAACCTCTGACGATAAAATGCATGGTGTTGCCAAGTTCGACGTCATCACGGGATCGCAGCATAAAGCAAAGGCCGCCGCGCCAACCTATACAAAAGTCTTCGCACAATCTTTGATTGCTGAAGCCCGGCACGACAAAAAGATTGTCGGCATTACTGCCGCCATGTGTTCCGGCACCGGGATCGACTTGTTCGGCAAGGAGTTTCCCGACCGCATGTTCGATGTCGGCATTGCTGAACAACATGCCGTCACCTTTGCCGCCGGCCTTGCGTCCGAAGGCTACAAGCCTTTTTGCGCCCTTTATTCCACATTCCTGCAGCGTGCCTATGATCAAGTTGTCCACGACGTCTGCATTCAGAATTTGCCTGTCCGCTTTGCGATAGACCGCGCCGGCCTTGTCGGCGCCGACGGACAAACCCATGCCGGATCGTTCGACATCGCTTATCTGGGCTGCCTGCCGCACATGATCCTGATGGCGGCGGCGGATGAAGCAGAGCTCATGCATATGGTGCGAACGGCCGCGCACTACAGCGACGGCCCGATCGCCTTCCGCTACCCGCGCGGCGAAGGTACCGGGATCACCCTGCCGGATCGCGGAAAAATTCTTGAAATTGGAAAGGGCCGGATTGTGCGCGAGGGCGCCGACGTCGCGCTGCTTTCCTATGGTACACGGCTGGGCGAATGTTTGCGCGCTGCCGATCTTTTACAGGAAAAAGGCTTATCCGCGACTGTCGCGGATGCCCGCTTCGCCAAGCCTCTGGACCGGGAACTGATCCGGCAGCTTGCCACCCATCATGAAAAGATGATTACCATCGAAGAAGGTGCCATCGGCGGGTTTGGCTCCTACGTCCTGGAGTTTATGAACGAGGAAGGCCTTCTTTCAAAATGCCGGCTGCGCACCCTGCACCTTCCCGATATTTTTCAGGATCATCACACGCCTGAAAAACAGTATGAGGAAGCCGGACTTGTCGCCGCCCATATCGCCAGAAAAGCCTACAGAAACATATAGTCATGAGCCTTGAAAAACCCACGATAGTCCTGTTCGACATGGACGGCACGACCGTGCGTCACATCAATCCTTGGCTTCTGCACGTGCTTGAGCGGCTTGACGATATCGCCCACAAATGCGCTCGCTTTTTCTCAAAAATCTTCAACCGACAGATCGACGCGCCGCCGCTGGTCGAATTCCGCCACGGCAAACGCAAGAAACTTCTGGTTCATCGCGCCATCCACAAATTCCGCCGCAAAGAGGTGGAGGAAATCGTCGAACCCTGCCCCGGCATTTACGCCGTCCTTGATCTTTTGCAGGAAAACGGCGTGCGCATGGGGCTGATCAGCAACGGCCTGGGCAAAGGTTACGGCCATGACATCCTGAGAAAATTCGATCTCGAGCGCTATTTTGAGGTCACTTTGTTCCGCGAAGACATCACACGCCCCAAACCATACCCCGACCCGCTGCTGCAGGCCCTAAAAAAACTGAAGAGCCCTCCACGGGAAACAGACCGGATCTGGTATATCGGCGACCGGAACAAGGATGTCCGGGCGGCCCTGGCGGCGGAGATACACCTGCCCTGCGATATACAGCCCATCGCCTATACGCTGAACGCCGCCATTGCGGCGCTGGAGCATAATCTGGGACCGGAACATATCATCATGGCGTGGCCTGATCTTGAGCCGCGCCTGCGCAAACTCCTGAAATCCTGATGAAGCGCACCTATCTGACGGTCAGAGGCTCGTAAGCCAGACCCGTCCGCGCATTCATTTGCACCGCCAGCGACTGCAAAAACGGGCGGATTTTCGAGACATCCTTGAGCGCATCCTGAACGGCCACCTGGCCTTCAAGAAAATCAAAAACCTTTTCAACAGGAGAAAGCGGCCGCGGGAAGACCTCGATTTCCAGCGCCGTCCTGTCCTTCAGTTTAAGCTGTGCCGCCGCGTAATCCAGCGCACGATCCAGCCCACCCAGCTCGTCCACCAGCCCCTCCGCCTGCGCCTGACGGCCGGACCAGACCCGTCCGCGCGCCGCCTTCTCCGTCACGGCGGGCGACAGATGCCGCCCCTCGGCCACGAGCGCCACAAAGGTTGAATACACGGAGTCCATGACGGCGTTCATACGCTCCGTTCCTGAATCAGAGAATTTCTCATTGGGCGACCAAATGCCCGCATTATCACCGTACTGCACCGACTGCCAGTTCACGCCGACCTTCTTCCAAAGCTCGGCGAACACGAACTTGCCGCCTGCAACGCCGATAGAGCCGGTCAGGGTTACGGGTAGGGCAAAAATGCGGTCGGCAGGCGCCGCCACCCAATAGCCGCCGGAAGCCGCCATGTCACCCATGGAAACAACGATCTTTTTGCCGTTTTTCTGCGCCTTCAGAATGGCGCGGCGTATGGACTCCGCCGCGGCAGGCGAGCCGCCGGGGCTGTTGATACGGATGACAATGACCTTGATGCCCTTATCTTCCGCAATATCGTAGATATCGTCCGTGATATTCTCCGCGCCCGTAACATCAGCCTCGTCCGAAAAGCCAATCATCCCCTGGATATAGACAAGTGCTATATCGGCGCCTTTCTTCACAATAACATTCTTACCGCTCTTTCCCCGGGCAGAGGAGTTTATATAACCGCCCATCCTGACAAAAATCTTGGCCGCCGTGGACTTGGGATCGACTTCCTTAATCACAGCTGCCTTCAGAGCTTCAAAATCATCCACATGCGTGACCAGGCCGGCCGCCAGCGCTTCGGAATCGATGAAGATTCCCTTGTTCACGAAGCCGCGCACAGACTCCGGGCTCATGCCGCGGTCGGCGGCAATGCCCTGAATCATCTGACCTGCCAAATCATTGACCAGCGTCTCGATCTCCTCACGGCTGGCAGCCGACATTTCCCGGCCTGTGAAGCTCTGGAACAGTGTTTTATATTCTTTTCGTGAGAAAAACTGCGGCTCAACGCCGATTTTATCCAAAGTATCGCGGACGAAAGGCACTTCCGCCTTGATACCCGCCATGGAAACGACGCCCATTGGCTGCATCCATATATTATTGAATGCGGAGGCCAGATAATAAGTGCCCAACCCCCGGCCCATCTCCCCGTAGGAGGTGGAATATATGTAAGCAAACTTTCCCGACATGCGGAACCGCTTCAGGGCGGCACGCAGTTCTTCTATATGCGCGAGACTTAAAGGCGCGCCTTCGCTCAAATCCACGACAAGGCCTTTGACCCGCTTATCCTGCGCGGCCGCATCGAGTGCGTCAATCACTTCACGAAACAGAGGCGGCGGCGCCGCAAAATCATAAGGGCTTATGTCGTTCTCATGCTCGGCAAAATCGTCGTATACTGGCATGTAAAGGACAAATTTTTCGGGTAGAATAGGCTCAATATCCTTCACCACCATCCATGATATGACGCTGCCCGTAATGATGCTAAAAAGAAACAGCGTCCCTAGCACCATCACTGTCCGCCGCAAAGCTGTCGCCAGTATATCCCTGATAAGGCGCCTTTTCGGCGGTTTCGGCTTCTTGACGGGAATGAAGTAGGAGCGTTGATACATAGCCATTTCCTATAGACACTGCGCTTTGTGACGCAGCCAGTGATCTGCCAGTACGCAGGCCATCATAGCTTCAGCCACCGGCACACCGCGTATGCCGACACAGGGATCATGGCGGCCCTTTGTCTCGATGTCGGTCTCGTTGCCATGAATATCCACCGTGCGCCTGGAGATAAGGATGGAACTGGTGGGCTTGAAGGCCATGCGCACGACAATATCCTGCCCTGTCGAAATGCCGCCCAGTATGCCGCCTGCCTTGTTGGAGAGAAAAACGGGACGTCCGTCGTTGCCGCGGCGCATTTCGTCCGCGTTGTCCTCGCCGCCCAGCGCTACGACACCAAAACCGGCGCCGATCTCCACACCCTTGACGGCATTGATCGACATCATGGCTTTTGCCATGTCTGCATCCAGCTTATCCCAGACAGGGGCGCCCAATCCTGCCGGAATGCCGTGCGCCGTTACCTCGACCAGCGCGCCGGCGCTGGAACCGGCCTTGCGGCGCTGATCGAGAAACGAAGCCCACGTATCGGTGATTTTGGCATCGGGCGAGAAAAACGGATTATTGTCAATTTCACCATCATTCCAGTTATCGCGGTCGATTTCGTGAGGGCCAATCTGAACGACCGCGCCACGTATGCGAACCCCGGCTCCAATCTGGCTGGCCAGAATTTTGCGCGCCACGGCACCGGCAGCAACACGCGCCGCCGTTTCCCGCGCCGAGGACCGGCCACCACCCTTGTAATCGCGAAAGCCGTATTTGGCATGATAGGTATAATCAGCGTGACCGGGACGAAACTTGTCCTTGATCGCATCATAATCTTTGGAGCGGGCGTCCTCGTTCTGGATCATAAGACTAACCGGCGCGCCGGTTGTGCGCCCCTCAAACACGCCGGAGAGGATCTGAACACGGTCGGGTTCCTGGCGCTGCGTAGCGAAGCGCGACTGCCCCGGCTTGCGGCGGTCGAGAAAATACTGGATGTCGGATTCACTCAGCTCAAGGCGCGGCGGCACGCCGTCCACAACGCACCCGATCGCCGGGCCGTGGCTTTCGCCCCAGCTCTGATACTGAAACAAGGTGCCGAACCGGTTGCCTGTCAAGAACGCCGCCTCTCCGCCAAAAGCAATTTATTGCCTTGAAAAGAATAGCGGGTTTATAGCCCGCGCCATAGGCGGCTTACATAAATTTATTGACCTTATTTTTTACATAAGATAGCAATAGACATGGCCTACAGCCTGATCGACAATATACACTCCCGCTACGGTAGCGCGACGGCACGTGCCGCCGGCGATTTTTTCAACCGGATGGCACTGCCCTTTCCGCACGGCCGCGAATATACAGACACAAAGGATCGCGGCTATATTGTCTTTTTGAACGCTGCCGGATGTGTCCTGCGCCTGACTCACGACGGGCGCTTTCCTCTGGTCCGGCACCCCCGCGTCTTGCAGCCCCTTGGCTCCGAAAAGGTACGCAGCCTGCGAATCGATATCAATCCCGGCGTCCGCTGGCCCGTGGAGCGGCGATATGCCTCAGAGCTGATCCATGAGCTTGAAAAAGATCACGTGATTTTTGACGATCCCGCAGCGGATAATTGCGGCATGCTTCCGGTCATCGACGATTCAACACCGAAAGACTATGCGGTCGTCATAGATACAGCGGATGTCAGGAATCTGTTTTTCTCCTGTGCTGCCATCGCCAAGATCCTGCGCGAAAAGTTTTTTACTCCCCCCTCGCCCGTCGCGCCCTCGCCGCAAGAAAAACTTTATGGCCCCTTGCGTGAAGTCTTTCACCGGATACAGGCAGGCACAGTCACGGCACCGGATTTCTGGAACGCCTGCAAACAAATGAAACGCAATGGCGCGCTGCGCACCGACTGGCTAACGCCGGAGATGGCCAGATGTGGATTCAAGAATATACATGAGGGAAGCCAGCGTTATGCCGCGCGCTGGAAAGAGCCTTTTACGGCCTAAGGCCAGGAAAATGAAAGTTGATCAGGCCGCTGCGGTCTTGGTCTTGGGCGCTATGCTTAGAAGAAGCTCCGCCGTCTCACCCGCCGTATCTACCGAGCACATGCCGATCGTGTGGTAGCCGGAATCAACCCGCAGTATCTCGCCCGTGATACCGCTGCTCAGGTCTGAAAGCAGAAACATGCCCGAACGGCCGACCTCGTCAACAGTCACGTTGCGCCGCAATGGCGAGTTCAACTCATTCCATTTCAGAATATAGCGGAAATCACCGATGCCGCTAGCCGCCAGCGTTTTGATCGGGCCTGCGGAAATGGCATTGACGCGTATATTTTTGGGGCCGAGATCGGCGGCCAGATAACGCACCGACGCTTCCAGCGCGGCCTTGGCTACGCCCATCACATTATAATGCGGCATGACGCGCTCCGAACCATAATAGGTCAGCGTCAGAAAGCTGCCGCCATTTTTCATCAAGGGTACTGCACGCTGCGCGACCGCGGTGAGTGAGTAAGCGGAAATATCCATGGTGCGCAGGAAGTTCGCGCGCGACGTATTCAGGTACAAGCCATCCAGTTCGTTCTTGTCGGAGAAAGCGATCGCATGTACGACAAAGTCCAGCGCGCCCCATTTCTTTTCGATGACAGCGAAAACATTGTCGATGCTGGCTTCATCAGTGACATCGCAGGGCTCGACAATCTTGGAGCCGACACTGTCCGCCAAAGGCCGGACCCGCTTTTCAAGAGCTTCGCCCTGGAAGGTAAAGGCCAGCTCGGCGCCCTGCGCCACCGCCGCCTGCGCTATGCCCCAGGCGATTGACCGGTCATTCGCCACCCCCATGATCAGGCCGCGCTTGCCGGCCATCATTTTATCGTTTTGCGCCATAATTCAGCGTATCCCTTGCCTGGGTCCTGACCCGTGGTTGCCTGTCGGATTTGTATTATGAAAAAATAGCCCAAATCCCCTTGCATCCTACACATTTCCCGGCATTCGTCCAGCGCCAACGCATTGTTCTTTTGAGAAAATATTAACCCGGAAATGATAATCTTAGACTGAGCGGAAAATATGCTAAGGGCTTAATAAAAAAGGATTTTTAAGTTATGGCGGTGCAAACCGACACAGTGGCTCATGCCTGCACTGCGATCGCGCGGCAGATACGTGATCGCCACAAGGAGCTCAGCATCCATTTTATCGCCCACCACGAGGGCCAGCGTACCGAGGCCTTAAACCTTGCCGCCCAGGAAGTTATTGGCCATCCGGCGGCGGCGTCAGCCATTCAGATCCTGTCCAAAGCCAAGCAGACGCCGGATTCGGCGCTGGCCGGCATGGCCGTGGCCGGACAAAACCTGTTCGGCGGCCTGATCAGCCGCAATTCCTTCCTGGCGCTCTGCCCGCTCAATATCGACCGCTATCCCACGCTCAAGGACGTGCGTCAGCAGGCTTATCATCTCGCCTGGCATGCCATCGACACGCTCAACTACCACAACGGGATCGAAAGTAGGGCCGATACCGATTCAGAAATCACCGTCCGGCAACGCAATGCACTAGAGATAGCCGGGGCTCATCTGCGCGCCGACATTTTTGCCGCCCTCATGATGGGCCTGCAGGGCGACATGGACGCCATCCAGAGAACAGGCGTGACACGCGGCCGCGGTGTTCTGGAAGTCAGCGTCAGCCAAAATCCAGAACATTATCCCTTCATTGCCGCCATCGAGGCTACGCAGCTGGTCCTTGAACAGATCCGACAAAAATCACCGCCGCGTAAAAAATATGTCGAGTGCGCCTTCAGGACAGCCTCGGAAATCGGCAAGGTTTTCGATGAAGCCGCACTTAAACAATGGCTGCTCTTTAGTGACCCCGCGCAGGACATGGCCTGGCGGGGCTATAGCCGGGAGCAGATACTGGGCGCCGCGATAAACACCAGCGAGGATACTTATGTACGCGCTACCGCCTATCTGATATCCGAGGTTACGAAGATAAAGCCCGCCTCCCTGACCGACATTCGTAGAAACTACAGTCCCTTTGCCGACGATGCCTTCAACTCCACCATTCACCGCAAGGCCATTGAGACTGTGTTTGAGGATATCATCGCCCGCGGCATCCAGCCGGGTCAGGCCGGAGCGCTCATTGAAATGGCGAACAAACAGAATGAACGCCTTCTCGAAGGCCATGTGATCGGGTGGTGCGCTTCAGCACTGCAGAGTACGGCGCGCGCGCTGGAAAGCATTGGCAACCGCGACAGCGATAATGAGCTTGAGGCCCTGGTAAAGAGGGAGTTCTCCGCCGAAATCGCACGAACGGGATGGGAGACGCTCAAATTCGTTGGCAAAATGATTGTAGGAGAATACCGGGAAGGCCGCCACGTTACCCTGAACACCGTTGCTGATATCTGCAGGGAAAACCGGGCCGCTTCTGCCATTGAAAAATCTATACAGGCGACACTGAGGGATTTCGGTTTACGCAAAAACCAGGCGACCTACTCTGCGTCTCAATCTCCGGCTCTGGCGCGCGCGCCTGCCCCCGCCCGATCTCTCGCGCGGTTCCCCTCGCCGGGCGGCGGCGGGGAAAGCCTAAGCCGTTTTACGGACACGCGGAATACCGGCAAAGAAGACAGAACGCGCCATTAAAAATTCCGGCAAACAACAAGGCAATAAAAAAGGCCGCCCTCAGGCGGCCTTTTGTGTTCTGATTCAGGTGAAGCGCAAAATTATTTCACAACTTCCCAGCTGCCATCAGGCTGCTGACATGCTGTGCCGTAACCGCTCTGCTGCTTGCCGCCGACCGTAATGGTCTGCTGATATTCTCTGCAGTAACGACCTGCCGTGCTGGTGCCATCACGCACAGCAACGATTGTGCCGCCATTGCCGCTGTTGGGATTGTTCCAGGAAACGGTTTCACCAATCGGCGCGGCATAAGCACGGCCCTGAGCCTGCTGCATATACATTCTGTCAGCCGCATCCAGGGACGATCCGATCTCGCTGCCGACCAGCGCGCCCAGCAGAGCGCCGGCACCCGTAGCCCACAACTGTCCCGATCCTTTTCCGATCTGCGAACCGGCCAGACCGCCTGCGACGGCGCCTACGCCTGTGCCTACCGTCTGCTTCGTACCCCACTGACTTGTCTGACAGCCTGCAAGGCTCAGACCAATAACCAACAAGGACAGCAATGCAAATTTCTTCATAGTATTCATTCCCCTCTTCTCGACGTGGAAAGTATGATGTACCACAATATCTACAGGCTAAATAAGACCAAAAAAGGGCGTATAGCACAATAAAATGCAAAAAATGGACATAATTGAACGCCTGGAAAAGGCCGGCGATGCCCCGGCGGATCCCCTGGCCCTGTTCAATCAGGGCCTGACGCAGGCGCACGAAAAAGAAACAAGCGACCCCACGGCGATGTGTCTGGCCACCGCCAATGCACAGGGGCACCCTTCCGCCCGCATGGTGCTGCTAAAAAATGTGGATGAAAGAGGCTTTACTTTCTTCACAAACGCACAGAGCCGCAAAGGCCGCGACCTGATTGAAAATCCGTACGCCGCTCTTTGCTTTTACTGGGAAACCTTATCATGGCAGGTACGTATCGAGGGGCCGGTCGAAAAAATTTCTGCCGCCGAAGACGATTCCTATTTTGCCACCCGCTCCCGGGGCAGCCGCATCGGCGCCTGGGCATCGGAGCAGTCGCGGACGCTGGACAGCCGCCATACACTGGCCGCGCGCGTCCAGGAGTTCAGTGAAAAATTTAAAGACGATATCCCTCGTCCGCCCTGGTGGGGCGGCTACCGGCTGATCCCGGCACAGTATGAATTCTGGCACGAAGGCCAGGACCGCCTGCACACGCGCCTGATCTATGTCCGGCAAGGCACGGAATGGCATCGCGAGCTGCTTTATCCGTAATTGACATATAGTAAAAAACAGTGCTAACTTTCTGCAGATTTTACGAAGAGGATTAAATGAGCACGGATAAAAAAACGCAGGAATGGGACACCCTTGTCGGTGTTGTCGATACGATAACCCAAATGCCTGCCGCCGCTCCCCCGGATGATATCAATGATGCCGTCAGAGTCCTGGATCACGTAAAAGACCTGATGCATATCAAGCGTGATACTTTTCTGGGGGAATTGGTTAAGCATCTGCCCACTATCCTGAAGCCCGTTATCAGAAGATGTCCTCACGTTGCCGTACAGCAGGCAGCCGTCAGGCTTGCCGCCGCCGCTGCCCTGTCAGAAGAAGGATCGCCCAAACTGAGAAATTCAATCGGGCTTTTTCTGGCCGATCTTTATGAAGAAAAAAGCACGCCTGCCGCTCCTCCCTACTATACCCGCCTGACAGCATTCCAATGCTTGTCTGCTTTCGGCTACGACGAGCCGTCTGCCGAGTGGTGGAGCACGCCACCCGCTCAGCGAGACAGGCAGGCCTGTTTCGAAGTTTTGGGAACTTTAGTTAGGGCTTCTATATCTCCTGAAGACAACATCGGAGATATCGCCGAGGCGGAACTGCTCCGCCGGATCAAAGGATCAGAACTCGCTGCCGAAAGAATAATGATATTTATCGCACACGAAATTACTGAAAGCGGTCTCTTAAATCACCCCATATACAAAAAAGTGGCAGAGGCCGTCGCCACGGCATGGCCTCAATCGTGGGCGCGCATAAAAACTCCTCTTGTGGTAGCCCTCGAGCAAGACGCAGATGTAACAACGGCTTATGGCCTTAAAAGTGAGATTGCCGCTCTGGACAAGCAGGTGAACGAGGCTTTATGGCCACAGCGCAGACCTGTTGTCTCCGACTGGCTGAGAAACCATCCTGTGCCACGCTGATCCGGCCTTGAAAAAATCAGGCAGGCGGGATATCTCATACTCATGACCGCTATTAAGAAAGAAAAGGGCGAAGAAAAGCTGAGCTTCGGCGCGGATGTTTCCCGCCTGCTCGACATTGTCGCTCACGCGCTTTATTCCAACCGCGACGTTTTTTTGCGCGAACTGGTCTCGAACGCGGCCGATGCCTGCGACCGGTTGCGTTATGAATCCATACGCAATCCGGCCCTGACCGGCGGCCGCGAGGATTTCAGTATTCGCGTCAAAAAAGACACCAAAACCCGCACCGTCACTGTTCTGGATAACGGCATCGGCATGACGCGGGA